>CAMBEX010000051.1 GCA_945865865.1 Bdellovibrio sp. ZAP7 | reverse complement strand
CTCCAGTCGAATCGAGTGCGACCTCTATTACATCAGGAACTGGTCTTACCTTTTGGATTGGAAAATTCTTTGGCTTACGATCTGGAAGGGTTTCATCAACCGGAATGCCTACTAACTGCCAAATCAAAGAATGACCTCCCACTTTTCACTCAAACCAAAAAAGCTCGACTGGTACATCCTGCGAGAAGTGGCTTCACCGTTTGCGGGTGGAGTCCTTTTGTTCACCTTTATTTTTCTGATGTTTCAGATTCTTCGTCTCGCTGAGTTTTTCATTGTTCATGGCGTTGCGCTCGGCGTGCTGGCAAAAATGACATCGCTCCTTGCCTTGTCGTTTTCGCCAACAGCGCTTCCGGTTGCCTTTCTAGTCGCTGTCCTTGTCGGCTTTGGACGCCTTTCTTCGGACGGAGAACTGGTTGCCATGAAGGCCGGCGGCATGAGCCTACTGCGAATGTCGGCCCCGGTTCTCGGGCTCGGACTCGTCGTTTCAGCGTTTTCGTTGGCACTGAACCTGAATTGGGTTCCCTGGGGCGAACGCGAATTCAAGAGCACTTTAATTAAGGTCGGAAACACCAAGGTGGTGAGTTCGATCAAGGAAGGCACTTTTACTTCCGGATTTTTTGATCTTTTGATCTACGCCGACAAAGTGGATACGCGCAGCAATCGCATGAAGGGCGTATTTATCTTTGACGAACGCGAACCCAAGAATCCCCTCACCATAGTGGCGCGGGAGGGACAGATCGTCGCGCTCAAGCCCGACAGCGCCCTCGGCGCAGCTTCGGTGCTTCGCCTCAAGGATGGAAACATCCACCGCAACAACGCGGACGAGGACAGTTACCAAAAAATAGATTTTGAAGAGTACCGACTTTTTCTCAAGATAGCTCCGGGCGCCGACACCAGTTATTTAAAGCCAAGAATGATTCCCTACAAAACCCTGACCAAAAGAATTTATGAGTCCGCTCAAGCGGATCCAAAAAAGAACCGCGAGCTCCGCGTCGAACTCTGGAGACGATTCTCAACCGCGCTCAGTCCTGTGGTTTTTGTTTTTCTAGGGATGGGTCTAGGCACGATTCGCACGCGCTCGGTTCGGGCAGGAGCCACGCTCGCTGCGTTTGTCGTTATTTTGATTTTCTACGGTCCGCAAACTCTTGGGACGGTCGCGTCCCAAAAGGGACTCTTGCCCCCGTGGCTTGCCATGCAGCTTCCGAATCTAATAGGCTCCGCCGCCGCGTATCTTGGATTTAAAAGCGCAAGCTGGTGATGCCGCGCGCCTAAGACCGCGCGCTCACAATCCCCCGAAAACCGCGCCAGTCCTGACAATTCTCTGACACTCAAGTGCGCTTATTCCCGGAAAGCCGCTCTGCGTAAGGGTTTGGGGATAACTTCCGAGCGAACTCTAAATATGGGTCAATATAAGGGAAAATATCCAGTAAAATCATAATATTGCGGGTTGTGGATAACTCGCCATATGCGTGTGGATAAATTACGGGGTGGGCGAGGGGCTGGGTGACGCGGCGCGACTCAGTGAGGCCGGCGGCGGCGTCAGAGGGCGCTCGCCTTTAAATAAATTCCCTTTAGTTTCCGCCACTTGTGAAGGGACGATGAGTGCCTTTGAGGCTGGGTCAGGGCTTTTAAACTTTGCCAATAAATCAGCTGCAGAAACAAGGACCGCAGTGGCCTTCAGGCTGCCGGGCTCTCCCTCACTGACAGTCACAAGAGCCGCCTTAGGGTCTGAAACCTGAAAACTGATCACTTCTTTCGCCAGAAGCACGAGAGTGATCCCTTGGCGAAGAATCAATTTGCTGACTGGTTTTTGATCCAGCTGATAGCGAACCCAAAGATCTTCGACAGCCTTCACGACGACCTTGAACCGAATCTCGGTTTTGAGCAGATCCTTTCCTGAATTGAGCGGATCAGGCCTGCGCTCGGAATCTACTGCCCCTACCGGCGTGACAGATGGCGAAGGTGAAGGCGATGACTGAGCTACTGCCCCCTCGGCCTTTGACGGTAACGCCGGAGCGGGGACCGGCATTGGAGAGGGCGAAGTCATTTTTTCCGCGCCAACAGCAACCGGAGCCGCAGATGGAACAACCGCAGCTTGATGTGCCTCTCGCAGTCGATCCGCATGTGTGCGCTTGTGGCCATGACCAGACGGCTTAAACAACGCAACACCGATCGAGCCCACAACGACCATGACACCCATTAAAATCCATAAACCTGTGCGGCTCTGCTCCCCTTCTTTCGACTCAAAGGCATACCCGCTGTGCCCGGCTTCGCGATTGGGTCGCTCCAAACTCTTTTGATCGATAAAGGTGCCGAAACGAGTCAACAGCTCTTGGGAATCGAGATTCAAAAATCGGGCATATGCGGTAACAAATCCGCGAACAAAGGGTTTCGCCGGGAGTTCGGCGTAATGATCGGACTCGAGTGCGTGGAGAAACCTGATACCCACTCGGGTAGCAGAAGCCATTTGTTCTATGGTGATCCCACGCTTTTCGCGTTCTTGCCGGAGAAGCTCGCCGAGGGTGACGTTTCGTTCAGAATTCATGAGAAAGCTTGCTTAGGGCAAGTACTTCAGACCTTCCATTGCCTGCGTCGCCAGCGCCGAATCTGGGTATCGATCCCTGATCTCGATAAACTTTTTGCGCGCTTCGGAGTACTGCCGGTTTTTAGCCAAAGCAACTCCCAGCGCATAGTGCGCATCACCAAATCCGCCACAGAGTCTCTGGGTTGCGCGACTGTAATCACGAATCGCTGACGCCATGTTGGAGTCTTTCATTCGCAGGTGACCTCTGTAGTAAAACGCCACGCATGACTGTTCGGGTTCCGAATCAATCGCGCTATCCAACTCTTTTTGCGCTAGCGTCCACTTGCTCTGGCGATAATAGAGAATTCCAAGACTCGTCTGAGCGCGGTAGGCATCGCGATAAAGAGAGTCTGTCGCAGCACGCTTCAGATAAGTCTCTGCCTCGGAAAATCTACCTTGATCCAAAAGCAACTTTCCGAGCGTCGTGCATGCGTCAGAATAGTTGGGGAAAATAGTTACGGCTTTTTGCGCGTTTTCCAGCGCAGCCTGAGTGTTCTTTTTGGCGATAAATGCGAGTGCCCTGGAATGATAGAGTTCCGGCAGCGAATCATCGAGCGCTTCGGCACTCACCAACGCGGTCAGAGCTCCGGTGGGATCACCTTCCGAAAGGGCGCCATTGGCAACTTCTACCAGAGTGCGAGCCTTCTCTCGACTCGACATCGGGCCGCGCTCTTTTGTTCCAGCGCAGGCACTCAGGAGCCCAATCAAAATCACCGACACTCCCCAGGCCGTCAGCAAACCGCTGGCGTAACTGCGTTTGGAATCAAGTGCATTTTCTCGGGTCAAAATGAGCGGCATATTGCGACGTAATCCTCGTGTCTATCAGCGTAAGTTTGATTGAGTCCGCTGTCAAACTTTGCGCACCTCGCGCCGGAATTACGATGGCCTTATCAGTCGCGCCACGGACTCCACATGAGGAGTCTGCGGAAAAAGGTCGAACACCGCCGCGCGCTCTAAACTCCAACCCCTGCGAGTAAAACGGTAGACGTCCTTAGCCCACGAATCGGGATCACACCCGATGGCGACCACCTCACTGACTCCCATGCGGCGCAAAGACTCTTCGATTCCCGCGAACCCATCCGCTAATCCCTCACGGGGCGGGTCCAAAACCGCCGCCGCGGGCGCGGACCCAAACTCACTTTTTGCGTGGGCAAGCCACCTCGAAACATCACTGCGATGAAAAGATAGATTTTCAGGCTGTCCTTGCTGAGGGTGAGAAGGCGCCGAAACATCCACACAATGCACGTGCTTCATTTTCGTTACGAGCGGCAGCGAAAAGTTTCCGGAGCCACCAAACAGATCGTAGAGCACTCGCTCGGGGGTCAACGCCCCCTGAAGCCACGTCCTGATCTTCTCGTTCTGTTCTTCGTGTACCTGACGAAAACCGAGCGCCGCATGACGTGCGTTCCAGGCCTTTCGCACTTCGCCCGACGGAAGGACATCCACTTCCACCTTGCTCGGACGCCCTCTTTTTACAGCTTCTTCTCGAATGGACGCAATTTCTGCGTTGATCTCAGGACGCGCAATCCAGCAGCGCTCAACCGGAATGACTCGGTGACTTTTCGGCGCATAGAATCCCACTTGGCCGTCTTCGCATCGCAATTGAACTCGGTTTCGATACTCCCAGATTCGCTCTGCCGGAAACTCTTCCCATAAAAACCCGTCGGCTAGGTGAGCTGTAACGCCCACTCTCTTGAGGGCGTGTTTTACACCTAAACCTTTTGTCTGCCACTGCACCTCATAGGGGAGGTGTTGCCATTGGCATCCGCCACACTGACCAAACACCGGACAGGGGGGCGTTTGGCGATTGGGCCCCGGCTCGATGACTTCCAAAAGTTCTGCTTGGGCAAAACGCTTTTCTTGCTCGATAATCCGGACCCTGACCCGATCCCCGGGGGCCGTAAAGGGAACGAAAACGACGCGACCTTGCTCGTCCCTCGAAACCCCTGCTCCTCCCCGTGACAGATCCGTAATCGTTAGAATTTGAATCATAACCCTTTATCTACTTATCCGGCCTAAACGCCCAGACGCGCCTTGCTCCGGCGCCCCCCCATCTGCTACCTTGCGATCACTACCGCCACACAGAGAAACCGACGGACTTATGTCGAAAAACATCAGAAATTTCTGCATCATTGCGCACATTGACCACGGAAAGTCCACCCTGGCCGACCGGCTTCTCGAAAAAACCGGTACCGTCACCGCGCGCGAAATGGAGTCCCAGTTTCTCGACAATATGGACATTGAGCGTGAACGTGGAATCACGATCAAAGCACAAAGCGTTCGTCTTAATTATAAAGCGCGCGACGGCAAGACTTACATTCTGAACCTGATTGATACCCCTGGCCACGTGGATTTTACCTATGAAGTCTCGCGATCGCTTGCCGCCTGTGAGGGCGCGATCCTGGTAGTGGACGCTTCGCAAGGGGTCGAGGCGCAAACACTTGCCAACGTTTTCATGGCACTCGAAAACAATCTCTCTGTGTTCTGCGCCGTTAACAAAATCGATCTTCCCGCAGCCGACCCCGAAAAAGCCCTCAAGGAAGTCGATGAAACGATCGGCCTTGTGGACACTTCGACCGCTGTTCGTTGCTCTGCAAAAACTGGTGTCGGAATCGATGAAATTTTAGAGGGCGTGGTCAAAAACTTTCCGGCGCCCAAAGATGCCGACAACAGCCCGCTACGCGCGCTGATTTTTGACAGCTGGTTTGACCCCTATCAGGGCGTGATTGCCCTTTGCCGAATTTTTGATGGGACAATTAAAAAGGGAACTCGCATTCGGCTTCACCACGTCGGAAAAGAATTTGAAGTCCAGCGAATTGGGGTTTTTTCGCCTAAATTCACGGATGTGAACCAAGTGGCCAGTGGCGAGGTCGGCGCGATCGTTTGCGGAATTAAAGACGTTCGCGACATGAAGGTGGGCGACACCATTATGGACGCCGCTCATCCTGCGCTCGAACCGCTGTCGGGATTCAAAGAAGTTAAACCCATGGTTTTTTGCGGTGTCTACCCCGTGGATGCCGACGAGTACAACGATCTCAAAGAAGCTCTCGAAAAGTTACGCCTCAATGACGCCGCCATTAGTTGGGAGCCCGAAACCTCCAACGCACTGGGATTTGGTTATCGCTGCGGCTTTTTGGGTCTGCTTCACATGGACGTCGTGCAAGAAAGATTGGAGCGCGAGTACGGGCTCAATCTGATCACGACGGCCCCATCTGTCGTTTACCGCGTCACGCAGACCGACGGTGAATCGTTCACGGTCGACAATCCGGCTCGCCTGCCGGATCAGACTAAGATCGAAAAGATCGAAGAACCCTACATCAAACTTTCGGTTCACCTGCCCTCGGAATACGTGGGAGCGGTCATGGCGCTCATCAATGATCGCCGAGGAATTCAGATTCGAATGGACTACCTGACCAAAGAACGCGTGACTCTGGTTTACGAGATGCCGTTGAACGAGATGGTGTTTGATTTTTACGACAGATTAAAAAGCTCCACCAAAGGGTACGCTTCAATGGATTACGAGCTCGCGGACTACAGGCCCGCCGACCTCGTCAAGCTCGACATTCTGATCAACGGAGACCCCGTCGATGCTTTGTCGCTCATCATTCACCGCGACAAAGCCGCGATCCGCGGCCGCGACCTCGCCAAGAAAATGAAAGAGCTCATCGAGAGACAGATGTTCGAGGTCGCCATTCAAGCCGCGATCGGATCCAAGATCGTCGCGCGCGAGAGCATCTCGGCCCTTCGAAAAAACGTGACCGCAAAATGTTACGGCGGCGATATTTCCAGAAAGAGAAAACTGCTTGAAAAGCAAAAAGAAGGAAAGAAGCGCATGAAGCAGATCGGAAGCGTGGAGATTCCGCAGGAAGCCTTTCTCGCTGTCCTGAAGGTGGACTGACGATGACAGGCGCAAGAGTCGCCCAATCTCAAATAAGGTCGCGCGCCGCAGTTCGCGACTATGGTGTGGCGATTTTCGTCGCCGTCATGATCGCCCTTTTGATCCGTTTTTTTATCTTTGAGGCCTACCGTATACCGAGTGCGGCCATGAGGCCGACACTCGAACCGGGTGACTTTATTTTTGTGGCCAAGTGGCCCTACGGACTAAAACTCCCAGGCACTCCCTCGCGATTAACATCGGGGCGACCGCCTGCACGCGGTGAAGTGATTATTTTTTCTCTGCCTGAAGGTGCCGGCCGTGACTATATCAAGCGCGTAGTGGCAATCGCAGGAGACACGGTTACCGTGCGCAAGGGTCAGCTTTGGGTCAACGATAGGCCGCTGAGCGCGGTTCCAAAAAAATCCGAGGAACTCTGTGGGACTGAAACTGTTTTCGCCGACCCCTCAAGCACTCCGCAAAAGTACCGCGTGTGTTGGGAACCCCCACTCATCGAAGATTTTGGTCCGGAAAAAATTCCTGAAGACTCGGCGTTTGTCTTGGGAGACCTCCGCACCTTGCCAGCAGGCTCCTCGAACTTAAAGAGCTGGGGTGTAATCCAATACTCCTGGATCAAAGCAAAGGCGCTTTGGGTTTGGCTTTCTATCGACCCACCCGCGCTCGGAGGTCAAGAAAGCTGGCTAGCGCGAATTCGTTACGAGAGAATGTTTCGTTCCATTGACACCCAAGGTGACGTTGAGCCTGAAGGAGAAAAATGACGAATCTGCTGACGGGGTCCAGTCTAAGCGCGGTTGACATTAAGAGACTCCTCGCCACGGCTCGTGCGTTTGCTCAAACGACCGCAACAGGAAAAGCACCGCCGCATCTGTTGTCGGGCCAAACCGTGGCGCTGATGTTTTTCGAAAACTCCACGCGCACGCGTCTTTCCTTCGAGACCGCCGTTCGAAGACTGGGCGGCAGCTCTCTGGGATTTTCATCCGGCGGCTCCAGCGTACAAAAGGGGGAGTCACTGATCGACACCGCCCTCAACATCAAAGCCATGGGCGTTCACGCGATGGTGATTCGCCATTCATCATCCGGAAGTCCTGCGCTCGTCGCCCAAGCGGTAAAAACATCGGTGATCAATGCGGGCGACGGATTTCACGAGCACCCAACCCAAGGGCTCCTCGACGCATACACACTCGAGGATCGCCTAGGAGATCTCCAGGGTAAGCGCGTAGTCATTTTGGGCGATGTATTGCACAGTCGAGTCGCCCGCTCGAATCTCCATATTTTGAGCCGCCTCGGTGCACAGGTCACCGTTTGCGGGCCTCCCACGTGGATTCCGCCGATTTCTCCTGAGCTAAAAATCCGAACGGCCATCCACCCAGATGAAGTTTTACGAGACGCGGACGCCGTGATGACTCTTCGAATTCAACTCGAGCGCCAAGGTCTGGCGCAGATTCCATCACTGGCTGAATATCGCGAATTTTGGGGTTTGACCGCCGAGCGAATCAGGCTTTTGAAGCCTGGTACGATCATCTTGCATCCAGGCCCGGTCAACCGCGGAGTCGAGATGGACTCTGAAGTTGCCGACAGCGAAAATTCCGTCATCTTGGATCAGGTTCAAAACGGTATTTATGTACGGATGGCTGTGCTCGCCTCGGTGTGCAACCCGGATGGACTGGAGCGCTGGCTGCTCGGAGAGGGACATCATGTCTAAACCCAATTCGATCTTAATTCAAAACGGCCGAGTCATTGATCCCTCACAAAACTACGACGCAGTTGCTGACATTCTCATTGTTGATGGAAAAATCGCCGCAATGGATTCGCCTGGAAAAATTCCGGCCGCTCGCGCACAGAAAGTTATGAACGCCCAGGGAAAATGGGTGCTTCCGGGCCTGATCGACGCACACGTTCACCTCCGCGAACCCGGACTCGAGTACAAGGAGACCATCGAAACCGGAACCCGTGCGGCCGTTGCGGGTGGATTTACTTCGGTCGCCTGCATGGCCAACACTCAACCGGTAAACGATAATCCAGCGGTGACCGCTTACATCCGCGAAAAAGCACGAGCTGTGGGTGTTTGCCGCGTGTTTCCTATCGGAGCCGTGAGCAAGGGTCTCAAGGGTGAGTCGCTCGCTGAAATCGGGGGAATGGTCAGGGAAGGCGCCTGCGCCATCAGTGATGATGGAATGCCCGTGATGAACTCCTACCTCATGAGAAAAGCGATGGAGTATTCTAAGGCTTTTGACATTGCCGTAATCAGCCACGCTGAAGACGCCAACCTCGTCGCTCAGGGCGTGATGAACGAGGGCGTTTTATCCAGCGAACTCGGACTTCGCGGCAACCCATCAGCTGCCGAAGAAATCATGGTCGCGCGCGAGATTGCACTTTGTCGACTCACGGGCGCGCGCACTCACATCGCCCATCTTTCGACGGCGCTCGCGCTCGCTCACGTCAAGCGCGCAAAAGAAGAGGGGCTGTCCGTCACCGCTGAGGTTTCGCCCCACCACCTCACGCTTTCAGAAAACTCGCTCACTACTTATGACACCTGCTGCAAAATGGCCCCCCCGCTTCGAACCGATCGCGACATCGAAGCGCTTCAGAAAGGACTTGCCGAAGGGGTCATCGATCTCATTGCAACCGACCACGCCCCTCATGGAATTGTCGACAAAGCCGTTGAGTTCGACCATGCCGCCAACGGAATCCTCGGACTCCAGACCGCTCTCCCCCTCACACTGGATCTGGTTCACCGAGGCATCATGTCTCCGGCTCGATGGGTTGAGTCGCTGACATTAAAGCCCGCTCAGCTCTTAAGAATTCCACACGGCTCCCTTCGAATCGGCGCAGATGCTGACATCACACTGATCGATCCCGAGCATGAATGGACCTTCACGACTGGTGAGATTTTTTCAAAGAGCCACAACTCTCCTTTTTTGGGCGCAAAACTTAAGGGCAGAGTGACAGCAACGCTGGTCGGAGGACACTTGGCTTATGAAATTCACTCAAGTCAGTCGGAGAGCTTGAAATGAAAGTCGTCCAAAAACAGCGGGGTGTTTTAGTTCTCGAGGATGGTCGACGCTTTCCGGGTTGGTTATTGGGCGCAGAAATTTCGGCCTCTCAAATCTTGGCCGCACAAAACGCCTCAGACCCGAGACAGCGCGATCGGGGATACGGTGAGGCGGTTTTTAATACTTCGATGACCGGTTATCAGGAAATTTTGACCGACCCCTCCTACTACGGGCAGATCGTCTGCATGACGGTTCCGCATGTCGGAAACACAGGAGTCAACGAGCAAGACCCTGAGAGCTCGAAGCCGTGGTGCGCCGGGTTTGTCGTTCATGACATCTGTGAGTCCGCATCAAATTGGCGCTCAGAGGGCGGCCTGAATCACTACCTCAAGACTCACGGAATTCCTGGCCTCTCGGGCGTGGATACACGCGCTTTGACTCGACACCTGCGCACTCAAGGCGTTATTCGCGGACTGATTCTTCCCATGGAAGAAATCGGCCAAGCCGAAGCGCTTCTAGCAAAACTCCCCGCATTTGAGGGTCGTGACCTCATCGGTGAAGTCACCACTCAAAAGGCGTACTTGTGGAAATCTCCCGAATCGCCCAGCTCTTTTCTACAACCACTCAAAGTGGTGACTTTAGATTTCGGAGTGAAGTGGAACCTGTTGCGCTCTCTCGAGAGACTGGGCTGTGAAATCGATGTGCTTCCCGCACACTCCAGCGCGGCCGATATTCTGGCGTACAAACCGGACGGTGTTTTTCTCTCCAATGGTCCGGGCGACCCGGCCGCTGCACCTTACGCCGCAGAAACAGTGCGGTCCCTGGTGGGACGTATACCGATCTTCGGAGTTTGCATGGGTCACCAAATCCTATCACTCGCGATGGGAGCAAAAACTTATAAACTCAAATTCGGTCATCGTGGCGGCAACCAGCCAGTACTCAACTGCAAAACCAGGAAGGTCGAAATCAGTTCACACAACCATGGCTACGCAGTGGATGAAAAGTCGCTTCCTGCCAACGCTTCTGTAACCCACCTCAACCTCAACGATAAAACGGTTGAGGGAATGGAAGTTGTCGGCGCGCGGGCTTTTTCGGTACAATACCATCCCGAAGCATGCCCCGGCCCTCACGATTCGGTCGCGCTATTTGATCAATTCATCGAATCCATGAGAGACTTCAAAACCGAATGTACCAAAAATACCTAGAACCCATTACCGAAGAGTTCACCACGGGCGACTACTATCGCGAGGTCTTTAACGCGCGTCGCGAATTTTTCGACAAGGCGGGTCTGGTACACGAGGATGACGCCGAATTCGAACAACGCATGTGCATCTTCATGGACTGGTACCTGTTTGAACGCGATCTGCCTGGCGTTGACCTTCCTCCCATTAAATATTTTTTCAGAAAAAACAAAGACCGCTTCAACAACGAAGAGCTTAATATTTACCGCGATTTTTGCTCAACTATTCACACCGTATTTCGACTGAAGCGGATGACTTGGAACAAAAAGGGAATGGTCGTAACCGATCTCTTTTCAAACAAGTCCCACACCGTGACCGACTCCGAAATGAATCAGGGGTTTGCTCGCGGAGATATTTTCGAGGCGAGGATCGTCCCTTTCAAAGGCAGTTTTGAGTTTTCCAAAGGATTTTGCTTTCATCCCGTCGATATGAAGGACTTTATCTGCGGTGAAATCAAGAAGGTGCGCTTTCAAGACAAGAGCCGCCAAACGAAACTCATATTGCAGCTCGCTTCGATGAAACTGAAACATCTGCGGTTTCAGCACATTGACATCAAACACATCTACACCTTGAACTCCAAGTTCTGACCACCGTACTTCTTCAGTCAGGAAATTCAGGCCGTCAAATTTTTTACCCTATAAATTCTTGCACGAACTCGACAGCGGGTGCTTAATACTCATGGCGCAATTAAGCGCCAATTGTTGTTACTTCGAAAGTATATCAAGGAGAATTTATGAAGAAATTTCTTATTGCTCTTGTTGCAACCCTCTCTTTCTCTGCTGTTGCTATGGCAGACCATCATGAAGGCGCTGCCAAAGAAGCGACCGCTCCTGCTGCAGAAGCTGCTGCTCCAGCTGCTGAAGCTCCTAAAGCTGCCGTCAAAAAGGCCAAGAAGAAGGCTAAGAAAGCTGCTCCTGCCGCTGAAGCTCCTAAGACTGAAGCCGCTCCTGCTGTTCCTGCTGAAGGCGCTGCTCACTAAGCAGTTTTTGGCGATTCAAAAAGCCCCTGGCTGCCCGCAAGGGTTTCCAGGGGTTTTTATTTTGTGCCGATTCGGCTAGAGTCCATGACCATATGAGCAGCGCTGTAGGCGACATCACGTTTCGTCCCCGAAAAATTTTAGCCATCAAACTTCGCTCCATGGGTGACACCGTTTTGATGACAGCCCCGCTCGCTCAACTGCGAGAGGCTTTTCCAGACGCCCAAATCCACGTCGCCGTGACTGCACAGTGGGCCACACTTCTTCAAAACCATCCCGCCATTAACCGCCTTTGGCCTGTAGAGCGCCATCGTGACAAACTATCCCGCGCAAAAGCCATCGCGCGAACCGCCCTTAAACTTCGACGCGAAAATTTCGACTGCGCTTTTAATTTTCACGCAAGCCCGTCGAGCGCCACCCTTGCATTTGCGTCAGGGGCAAGGGTTCGCTCCATACATTTCCACGGGCATAAAGCCAAAAACCAGTATTCGACCGTGACGGTTCCAGGAAAAGGCACGTTGAAACCCGTGATCGAGCGCGACATGGACACACTTCGCGCACTTAATTTGACTATTCCTGAGGGCTTGCTTCCACAGCTCCATCTTCGTCCGGGCGAAATGAATAACGCGTTTAACAAACTTCAAAAAATGAGTCTGCCGCGCCCCATACTCGCTGTCGGGCTGGGCTCCAGTCGCCCTACCAAGTGCTGGCCGGTGGACCGATACGCGCAACTCTCCGCTGATTGGCACAGCAAAACCGGGGGGGGAGTCGTGGTCATTACCGGCCCCGGCGAAGAGGCTCTTCACATCAGCTTTTTTGAGGCTCTCGGCGGACGAGGAAAAGCCGCACCGATTCATGCGCCCGAAGTTCGAGAGCTTGCCGCTGTCTTGAGCCAATGTTCTGCGTTTGTCGGAAACGACTCCGGACCCAAACATGCGGCAGTTGCCGTTCAAACTCCGACGGTCACTTTGTTCGGGCCAGAACACCCGTTTGAATGGCACCCCTACTCTCGGGAGCAACATCCTTACTTTTTTGTTGAGGCTCTCAAGTGCCGCCAGGACGGAATGGCGGGAATGCCTCCGTGGTGCGCGCTTGAAGTTTGCGAAAAAGAAGAACATCGCTGCATGCGTCTGACAGAACCGGGCCCGGTTCTCGAAGAGTGTTTGCGCGTGATGCGAAAAATGGATTGAGCCCATGAAGATTTCAGGGTTTTCGATCGTCAGAAACGGCACTCGCTTTGACTACCCCTACTTGGAATCCTTGCGGTCACTTCTTCCGCTGGTCGATGAACTGATCATAAACGTAGGTATCGGAGACGACGACACTCTGGGCCTCATTCGGTCTTTTGCCGCCTCTGAGGGAAACGGAAAGGTTACGTGGTTTGAAAGCCATTGGCCGCTGGATGATCCCGAGAAAAGGCGTGGCGGTAAAATCCTTTCTGAACAAACCAATCTCGCGTTGGATCGCTGCACGGGAGACTGGCGCATCTACCTGCAAGCTGATGAGGTTTTGCATGAGGATGACTACCCGAAACTTCGGCAGTCAATGTCTGACGCACACGCCAGGGCCGATGTCGACGGACTCGTGTTCGAGTACCAGCATTTTTATGGTTCTTATGACGTCGTCCAAAAGACCCGCAGCGCCTATCGTCGTGAGGTCAGAGCCATCAAAAGAGTGAGCGGCGCACGAAGTGTCGGGGACGCGCAAAGCTTTAGGCTTGCCGATGGTTCAAAACCTCGGGTGATCAAGGCCGGTGCGCGCATCTTTCACTACGGTTGGGTAAGAACTCCCGAGTCCATGCGCGAAAAAACATTTTTCATGGATACGCTCTACCATGGGGCTCCGAAAGCCGGGGACGCCGCGGAAGGGCGTCCGCACAGTGGCGAGAACTATCGCTACAAACGTTTTTTTGGAC
>CAMBEX010000050.1 GCA_945865865.1 Bdellovibrio sp. ZAP7 | reverse complement strand
GATGCGACGCAGTTCTTGGGCGCCACCCTCTCAATGGACGGGCTCAGTCTTTTCTTTAAGTTGATATTTATAACGCTTGGCGCGCTCACGGTGTGGTCAGGGCATTTAGCAAAGGAGATCGCCCCTCGGCGGAGGGCGGAGTTTTTTGCTCTGGTCCTCGGGTCGGTGCTTGTCATGGGATTAGCTGCGGCGGCCGCCGACGTTCTTTTGCTTTTTCTGTGTGTCCAAGTGGCTGGGATATTCAACTATCTGCTGTCTTCATTTGCGCGTAGGGCCGCCTCTTCTACAGAGGCGGGCGTGAAGTTTTTGGTGTTCACTTGCGTTTCCGGCGCGTTCAGCCTCTTGGGCGCGGCTCTACTTTTTGCTCACGCACACACACTTAATATTTACGAGATTCACAGGGTGTTGGCAGTATCGCCCTTGCCGCCCGACACCGCGCTGACCGTTTTTATTTTTGTCTTTCTTGGGCTGGCCATGCAGATGGCGGTTTTTCCAATGCACTTTTGGGCTCCCGACGCGATTGAGGGATCTCCCACCCCGGTTTCGGGTTTTGTCGCCGCAGGATATCGGGCGATGGGCTTTGCGGTGGCGGTAAGATTTTTTATCGTTATTTTTGGACGGCCGTCCCTTGAGCTTGGAAAGTGGCAAACGCTTCCGGGTATAGACTGGCCGCAAATTCTAGCCATCTCCACAGCGTTGACTCTTTTGGTGGGGGCTCTTCTTTCTATTCGCCAGTCGTCTGCCAAGAGACTCGTCGGATATTTGACGGTGGCGCAGGGCGGGTTTTATCTCATGGGCGTACTCGTCCTGGACGAGGTAGGCATTGCGGCACTTTTCTACAACCTGGTCGTGGACCTTTTTGCGCTCAGCGGAATTTTTTACGTTCTCGCATTTTTAAAAGACAGGCTGCATTCCGACCAACTGGGTAAACTGGGCGGAGCCATGAGGGGCGCCGTTCCGGAGAGCGTCGCGCTCATTTTCTTTCTTGCTTGTTTGGCGGGTCTGCCGCCGACCCCCGGATTTATCGGAAAATTCGCGCTCATTGGCGCCGCACTTAGGCGCGATTGGCACTTTTTAGCTTTGATCGCGATCATGGCGACAGGACTTTCAACAGTTGCGGCAGCGCGACTTGCTCACGGCCTGATTGGGCGCGCCGAGTGGAGCGAAGGGGCTGATGTGTCGAGTCAGATTTTGTGGGGAGTGGAGAAAGGGAGAAGGGCATTCCTTGCAGTGCTTTTGGTTCCGATCGTTCTACTCGGTATTTTCGCCGACGCGGTGCTGGGCTGGGCGAGTCAGTCACTCCAGTTTATTTTCTGGTAGCTCCCATCCCGGGGTACAGATATAAAAACATCTGATGACCTACATCCCGATTCTGATTCTTATGATAATTGGCGCGGCCATTGGTATCGGTGCGATGACACTTTCGCACCTCTTGGGGCCAAAGCTCCCCAACCGAATGAAAGACTCTCCCTTTGAGTGCGGGGTTGGTCCGGTGGGAGATGCGCGACACAGGTTTTCCGTTCGGTTCTATCTCGTTGCGATCCTTTTTCTTTTGTTTGACGTCGAGGCGATTTTTTTCTTTCCCTGGGCCGTCGTTTACAAAAAATATCTTTCGATCAACCAGTTTATCTTGATTGAAATGGCAGTTTTTGTGGCCATTTTACTCGTCGGTTATTTTTACGTCCTTCGCAAGGGCGCCTTGGAGTGGGACTAATCGTATGTCTAAAGACGGTTCGACAAGTTTTTTAACGACGCGACTCGAAGACTTCATCAGCTGGGGCCGAAAAAACGCACTCTGGCCGCTCCCCTTTGGGACAAGCTGTTGCGGGATTGAAATGATGGCCACGCTTTGTTCGGACTACGACATGGCGCGCTTCGGAGCCGAGGCCATTCGATTTTCTCCGCGGCAGGCGGATCTCCTGATTGTTGCAGGAATCGTGAATGCTAAGATGGCCCCCGTTCTTAAAAACATTTACGACCAAATGGCCGACCCCAAGTGGGTTATGTCCTTTGGTGCGTGCGCCTCATCCGGCGGAATTTTCAATGTTTATAGCGTGACGCAGGGAATCGACACGATCATTCCCGTAGACATTTACGTGCCCGGCTGTCCGCCGGCTCCCGAAGGAGTCATTCACGCATTGATGAGGCTCCAGGAGCGAATCGCGGCCGGAGACACGCACTCGCAGAGGCGTGAAGCTGCGCAAAAACGCGGAGCAACGCAGAAGGGTGCGAGGGTCTAAAAATGGATATTCGCACAGCAGTGCCTACGATTTACGGGGATGAGTGGACTCGTTTTGGCGAAACCTGGAAGTCGCAAGTTCAGCAGCTTCGCGAGCGATTTCACGGACAAATCGAAGATGTCAGAATGCCGCAGGAGCAGCCAACGGACGTTCCAATTGTTTATGTGAAAAAGTCCGCGGTCATCGAGGTGCTTGGGTACCTCAAGGCGGAACCAGGATTTGATTACGATTTTCTGGCGGACATTACGGCAACGGATGAAGAAGTCGATCCCCGCTTCGAGGTGGTCTACAACCTTTATTCGACCGTAAAAAAATGCCGCATTCGCATTAAGGTGCGAGTTGCCGAGAATGAAGACGTTCCCACTGCCGTTGGCGTTTGGGCGGGAGCAAACTGGGCTGAGCGCGAGGTTTACGACATGTTTGGGGTTAAGTTCGCGGGTCACCCGGATTTACGTCGTATTCTTATGGATTATCGCTGGGTGGGTCACCCGCTCCGTAAGGACTACCCTCTGCGCGGCTATCAAATATTTCCGACCACGGCACCCATCGACACGGATTTGCTTAAATAAGGGCGAGTTATGGAAAAACTAAATAACGCCGAATACGGCCTTCCCGAATCTGAACACTACAGCATTGAAAAAGATCCCGACGATCTTTGGCAAGACTCGCGAGTGATCGTCAACATCGGTCCCACTCACCCGGCAATGCACGGAGCGCTTCGCTTGTGCGCAAGGCTCAATGGCGAGACGATTGAAAAAAGTTACGCCGAGTTTGGCTACACCCATCGCGCCAAAGAAAAGCTGGGCGAAAACCGCACGTATCACAACTTTGTCGTCTACACGGATCGTCTCAATTACTGCTCAGCGCTCATTAACAATGTGACTTACGCAATGGCCGTGGAGCGCCTCATGGGCGTAGAGGTCCCGCCGCGCGCGGTGTGGATTCGAATGATTTGCGCGGAGCTTGCGCGAGTGACCGACCATCTGGTTTGCGTCGGGATCAACGCGCTCGATTTGGGTGCGTTTTCGTACATGCTCTACGGCTTTCATCAGCGCGAAGAGGCTTACACGCTCATTGAAAAACTTTGCGGCGCTCGTCTGACGACATCGTATACTCGAATCGGCGGACTCATGGCCGACGCACCGTCGGGATGGGAGCGAGAAGTGAAGGAGTGGGTGCAGCGCACCCGCAAGGCCATCGACGAGATGGACAAACTTCTCACCAATAATAAAATTTGGTGTCAGCGCACGATTGGTGTGGGCGTCTTTAATAAAGAGCAGTGCATGCAGTATAGCTTTTCGGGGCCCAATGCGCGTGCTGCTGGAATTGATCTGGACTTGCGCCGCGACCAGCCGTGCATGTTCTATAATCAGGTGGAATTTGACGTTCCAGTCGCCAAAAATGGCGACGTCTACGACCGCTATCTTGTGCGGGTTGCGGAGATTAGACAGTCACTCAACATCATCGCGCAGTGTTGTGACAAGATTCAAAAAGGACCAATCTGGTCTGAAGATAAGCGCGTGAGAATTCCTGACAAAGACGTCGTGTTCAACACGATGGAAGGAATGATCCATCATTTCAAATTTTTCATGACTGGATTTGATGTGCCCGAGGGCGAAGCCTACACCTCTTTCGAGGCCTCAAACGGAGAGCTTGCTTTCTATATCGTCAGCAAAGGCGCACCGCGGGCGCACCGGATGCGAATTCGAGGCCCGTCGGTTTGGCATTTTCAGGCGATTCCCACGATGGTGGAGGGGTTAAAGATTGCCGATATGGTGGCGGCCTTGGGCAGCATCAACATCATTGCGGGCGAGCTGGACCGCTAAAAACTTTCTACAAAGGTTCTTTCAACATGGCCAAGGTTCTGTCTGAAAAATTTTACGCGGAAATGAAAAAACTGGAGCCACGCTATCCAACCAAGGTGGCATTGCTTCTTCCCGCCCTCCATCAAGCTCAAGAGGAGTTTGGTTGGCTTCCGCCCGAGGCCATGGACGAAGTGGGGGTATACATCGGAATTCACCCCGCACAGGTGCGCGAGGTGGCCAGTTTTTACACGATGTACAATCTCAAGCCCGTCGGAAAGTACCACCTCAAGATCTGCACCAACGTCGCGTGCTGTCTGCGAGGGGCCGACGAGCTCGTTGAGCATTGCGAGAAAAAGCTAGGCATTCGCTGTGGCGAGACCACTCTGGACAAGAAATTTACACTGGCCGAAGAAGAGTGTCTCGGCGCCTGCGGCACGGCTCCGGCCATGATGCTCAATGACGATTATCACGAAAATTTGAGCGCACTGAAGCTCGACCAGCTTCTCGATGGGCTGAGGTAAGTCATGTCAGAAACCACTCTCTATATTCAGCACTTCAACGAAGAGTCCCGCCCGCTCGATTATTACCTTTCAAAGATGAATGGATATGTCGCCGCGAAAAAGGCGCTATCCATGCAGCAGGACGACATTATCAACGAAGTTAAAAAGTCTAACCTTCGCGGCCGCGGCGGGGCGGGTTTTCCGACAGGAATGAAGTGGGGATTTATCCCCAAGCAGTCTACGAAACCCAAGTACTTGGTTTGCAATGCGGACGAGTCGGAGCCAGGGACGTTCAAAGATCGCGACATCATGCGGTACACACCTCACCTTCTCATAGAAGGAATGGTGATCGGCGGCTACGCCATCGGTTCAAGCATTGGCTATATTTACATCCGCGGAGAATACACGCGCGAGGCCAAACTGCTACAAGCAGCAATCGATGAAGCCTACGCAAAGGGTTATCTCGGAAAAAACATTCTAGGATCCGGATTCAACTTTGATCTCACCGTTCATCGGGGCGCTGGCGCGTACATCTGCGGTGAAGAGACGGCGCTCTTGAATTCTCTCGAGGGAAAGCGCGGCGAGCCTCGCGTGAAGCCCCCGTTTCCAGCACAGTCCGGCGCATTCGCAGGTCCCACGATCGTAAACAACGTGGAAACCCTGGCGGACGTGCCCTTTATCATCAACCAGGGTGGTGAATGGTTTGCCAAGCTTGGCAAGCTCGAAAAATCAGGCGGAACAAGACTGATTTCGATTTCTGGCCACGTTAAGAAACCTGGCGTTTATGAACTCCCGGCGGGTGGTGCGACCATTCGACAGCTGATTTACGACTATTGCGGCGGAATTTTAAATGACCGCAAACTCAAGGCCGTAATTCCTGGAGGGTCCTCCGCGCCCGTGCTCACGGCCGATGAGATCGACGTGATTTACGACATTGAGCCTCTCATGAAGATCGGAACCATGATGGGTTCCGCAGCGATCATGGTGGTGAGCGAAGATTACTGCGTGGTCAAACTCATTAAGCGCATCACCAAGTTTTACGCGCACGAGTCTTGTGGTCAGTGCACGCCCTGTCGTGAGGGTTGTAAGTGGATGGAGGACATTCTCCATCGCATCGAAGACGGCCACGGAAGAGATCAGGATCTCACGATGCTTTTGGATATCGCGGACAACATCAACGGTAAGACGCTTTGCGCGCTCGGCGACGCCGCAGCGGGGCCCGTCACTAGCTTCGTAAAAAAGTTCAGGGCGGATTTTGAGGCACATATTCGAGGTGGAAAATGCCCAAGTGCATAATTGACGGCAAAGAAGTTGAGTTTACTCCCGGCCAAAACCTCATCGAGGTGGCGCGCACGGCAGGCGTTGAGATTCCCTACTTTTGTTATCACCCGGGGATGTCGGTCGTGGCTCAGTGCCGAATGTGTGCTGTAGAAGTTGAGAAAATGCCTAAGCTCCAGACCGCGTGCTCGATGGCGCCGACTGACGGAATGGTCGTTAAGACCAAGTCCGAAAAGACGCTCAAGAATCAAAAAGCGGTGATGGAATTTTTGCTTGTTAACCATCCGCTGGACTGCCCCGTGTGCGACCAGTCGGGTGAGTGCGACCTCCAAGACCATTCATTCAAGCACGGCGATGCGTACATGCGCACCACCGAGGATCGCCGCACCTATATCGACCTCGATATGGGGCCCGTGATTCAAAAGAACATGAACCGCTGCATTCACTGCACGCGTTGCATTCGCTTTGGTGACGAGATTGCCGGAATCCACGAGATGGTGGCAGTCAAGCGCGGCAACAATACCGAGATCACCACGATCGACGGGAAACAGCTGCAGACTCAATACGCCGGAAACTACGCGGACATTTGTCCGACCGGTTCGCTGACCATCAAAGATTTTCGCTTCAAAAAGCGCGTATGGTTTCTAAAGAAAACCCCCACAGTCTGCGAGGGCTGTTCTCGGGGATGCAATATTGAGCTCCATCAGGATGCCGATGTGATTTACAGAACCGTTCCTCGCACCAATATGGAAGTGAACAAGTATTGGATCTGCGATGAGGGGCGTTTTAACTATCAATATGTTCATGACGCCGATCGCGTAATCACCCCGGCCGTGAGAACTGGCGGCACACTTGAGATGAGCATTTGGAAAGAGGCCGTCACTGCCGCGCGCGAAACGCTCAAGGGAAAGAAAGTTGCTGTCCTGGTCGGAAGCGATCTGACCCAAGAAGAAGGCAAGTTGCTTTTGGATTTTAGCTCCAAGCAATGGGCGGGATCTCAGGCGTTTCACTTTGGGACGCCTGGAATAACTTCGGCCGCACAGGACACCCCCGAAGATAAGATTCTTCGCCGTACCAGTAAGACCTCAAATCTGCAGGGTCTCGAAAAGCTCGGGTACAAAGGGTTTACTTCGCTCCCGCACGGAGTGGAGGCTGTGGTTGTGTTTCGTGGTGGCCGCGCGGTGGTTCCCGAGGTCAAGGGCATTCCAGTCGTTGGCGTTGGCGTATTTAACCGAAAAGACACCGAAAATTATGCCGCGGTTCTTCCTGGCCAAAGTTTTGCCGAAAAAGACGGAACCGTCGTTAACTTCGAAGGGCGCGAACAAAAAATCAAGAGAGCCATACGCGCGCCACGCGAATGCAAAGGGTTGTCTGAAGTCTTGATGATGTGGAGCAACCTCTAATGGATCAGCTGGACTGGATCATTACCGTTGGAAAGTGCGCATTAATCGCGTTTATCTTGCTTCAAGTCGTACCTCTGATGGTTTGGGTGGAGCGCCGCGGGTCAGCACTCATGCAGAACCGCTTGGGCCCCAATCGACTCGGACCCCTGGGGCTGTTTCAGGGGATTGCCGACGCAGTTAAGATGCTTTTTAAAGAAGACCGCATTCCGGGTCATGTGCACGCTCTGTATTATAAACTCGCGCCAGTTGTATGCCTTGTTCCCGCGTTCATGACCTTCGCCGTGATTCCCTTCGGGAGCCAGATCACGGTGGGTGAGCGAGTTCTAAATTTTCAGGTTGCAGACCTCAATGTCGGCCTGCTGTATGTATTTTCGATTGCCTCCCTCGGTGTTTACGGAATCATCATGGCGGGTTGGTCTTCGAACAATAAGTACGCGCTCTTGGGCAGTCTTCGCAGCTCTGCTCAAATGATTAGTTACGAGCTTTCGCTCGGACTGTCGGTCATTGGAATCTTGATGATTTTCTCGAGCGTCAAGCTCGGAGATATTGCCCGTCAACAGGGCGAGATCCTGCTCCAACTTGGGCCGATCAGCATTCCAAAATGGGGCATTTTTGTTCAGCCTCTGGGCTTCCTGATTTTCATGACCTCTATTTTCGCCGAGACCAACCGCTTGCCGTTTGACCTGCCCGAGGGTGAGTCTGAAATCGTAGCGGGCTATCACCTTGAGTACGGCACCATGCAGTTCGGACTGTTTATGATGGCCGAATACATCAACATGACGGTCGGCGCCGCGATGATCACCACTCTGTATTTTGGAGGGTGGCAGTTGCTTCCGGGAATGTCTGCGATTCACGCCCATTTAGGAGACTTGCTGGCGCTTTCGGATATGGCGCGCGAGTGGGTTCGTGTGGGTCTTGAGATCACATCTTTCACCCTTAAGGTGGTTTTCTTTCTTTGGTTCTTTGTTTGGGTTCGCTGGACGGTGCCGCGCTTTCGCTATGACCAGGTGATGGACCTGGGCTGGAAAGTGATGTTGCCGCTTTCGCTCGTGAACATTTTTGTGACGGGCGTTCTGATCTACTACAAGGTGATTTGATTATGCTGGTTAAAAGTAAACCCGGGCTGTTTCAACGGTTCTATGTGGTCGAAATTCTTAAGGGGCTTGCGATTACTATGCGCAAGTTCTTTTTCGGAAAGACCGTCACGATCCAATACCCCGAGGAGCGTCGCGAGTATTCGGACCGCTTTCGCGGAATGCACTACATCAAGTCCGTCAACGGCGTGGAAAACTGCACCGCGTGTATGCTGTGCCCGACCGTCTGCCCGGCAGAGTGCATTCATATTGAGGCAGGAGAAAGGCCCGATAAAGAAAAGTACCCCGTCAAATTTGAAATCGACTCGCTTCGTTGCTGCTTTTGCGGAATGTGCGAGGAGGCTTGTCCGAAGGACGCCATCAAGCTCAGCAATATTTATGAAATGAGCCAGACCTCACGCGAGGTCTACGACAAGAAGTTTCTCATGGAGCAACGAGGGCACAAGTGATGAACATCTCGCCGTTCTTTTTTTATCTCTTCGCGGGGTCTGCGATCGCGTTCGCGCTGCTCACTGTTTTAAAGAAAAACCCCGTGGCCAGCGCGTTCAGCCTAATCCTCGTGTTCTTTTCGTTTGCCGGGATCTATGCGCTTTTGGGCGCGCATTTGGTTGCCGCCATGCAGGTTCTTGTCTACGCCGGTGCGATCATGGTTCTTTTTATTTTCGTAATCATGCTGCTCAACGCCGACACGCCCTCGTTTGACATGGGTCGATCCCATCGACTGCTTCGATGGGGTTCGGCGGTTCTTGGGCTTGCGCTCTTTGCGACGTTTGTATGGGTTTTCAAAAACAGTGCAGCACTCGGCACAAAGGGAGCGTTTACTCCTGTGGCCATTGAGGCCGCCGGCGGAAACACTCAAGTCCTATCTGAGCTCATGTTTTCTGAATACATCCTGCCGTTTGAGCTGACGTCCGTGCTGCTCCTTGCGGCGATTGTTGGAGCGGTTGCAATCGCCAAGCGCGGAAAGAAGCGGGTTGGACATGCAGGTTGAACCGTGGGTGGTGTTATCTTTTAGCTCGTTAATTTTTATGATCGGTCTTGTTGGGCTTTTGATCCGACGAAATATTCTTGTGATCTTGATGTGCATTGAGCTCATGCTGAACGCTGTCAATCTGACCTTTGTCACGTTCTCGCAACAGCTCGATCACTTGGGCGGCCAAATGTCCGTCTTTTTTATTATCACCGTAGCCGCCGCGGAGTCGGCGGTGGGGCTAGGGTTAGTCATTGCGATGTATCGCACTCTGCGGAGCGTGGACACGGATGAGATCCAGCTACTCAGGGAGTAATCGATGCTTTCGCTGATTCCACTTTTTCCGCTCATTGGATTTGTCGTCAACGGATTTTGGTATGCGCTCGGTCAGTCGTCACCCGGGGCAAAAAAGGCAGGTGCCACAGTCCCTGGCACTATTGCCACGCTTTCGATTTTTGCATCGTTTGTGGTTTCGCTCCTGCTCTTTGTTCAGCTGAATGGTCTTCCGGTTGACGCTCGCTCGCTTGAGCAAAACCTGTTCAGCTGGATGACGGTAGGGACGTTCAACATCGATGTCGCGCTCCGCTTTGACTCGCTGTCCTCCCTTTTCTGTCTGGTGATCACTGGGGTTGGGACTTTGATTCACATGTACTCGGTCGGATACATGAGTCATGACAAGACGCCCGGAAAGTTTTTCGCGTACCTTAACCTTTTTTGCTTCGCGATGCTCATGCTCGTGCTCGGCTCCAGTCTCCCTGTTTTGTTTTTGGGATGGGAGGGCGTGGGCCTCTGTAGTTATCTGTTGATTGGCTACTGGTATGAAGATGACGAAAAGGCGAGCGCCGGCAAAAAGGCGTTCGTGGTCAACCGAATTGGCGATCTTGGCTTTTTACTGGGAATGTTTTTAATTTTTACGACGTTCGGGACACTCGACTTTGATTTTCTCAAGACGGCGATCGTTCAGGGTCACGGTGCCGTCCTTCCTCCGGGCGTTGATGTCGGGACTGTTACGGCAATCTGCGTCCTCTTGTTTGTGGGTTGTATGGGAAAATCCGCACAAATCCCGCTTTACGTTTGGCTTCCCGATGCGATGGCGGGCCCCACCCCGGTTTCTGCGCTCATTCACGCAGCCACCATGGTGACTTCCGGAATTTACTTGGTCTCGCGGTTGAACTTTCTGTTCGCACTGTCGCCAACGGCCATGACCGTGGTTGCGGTTATTGGCGGGTTGACGGCTTTTGTGGCGGCGACCATCGCCGTCGCGCAAAAAGACATTAAAAAGGTTCTCGCGTACTCAACGGTTTCACAACTCGGCTATATGTTTCTGGCGTGTGGGGTCGGCGCTTTTGGTGCCGGCGTTTTTCATGTGATCACGCACGCATTTTTTAAGGCTCTTTTGTTTCTCGGCGCCGGAAGCGTGATTCACGGAATGAACGGAGAGCAGGACATCTCCAAGATGGGCGGACTTAGAAAGCTCATGCCAAGGACTTACTGGACCTTCGCCGCGGGCTGGCTTGCAATTTGCGGCGTCCCGTTTTTCTCGGGCTTCTTTTCAAAGGATGAAGTCTTGTGGTTTGCGTTTGGAGCCGAGCACGGGTCTCCCTGGCTGTGGGGACTTGCCGCGCTCACTGCTGTGATGACGGCCTTTTACATGACGAGACTTTTTTACCTGACATTTTTTGGGGAGCCGCGCTTCAAGCAGCCGCACGGGCATGGACATGGAGACGACCACGGCCATGGCGGTGTTCACGAGTCTCCTTGGGCGATGACCGTACCCCTCATGATTCTCGCGGTTTTAAGCGCGATCGGTGGATTTATCGGAGTTCCACACATGAGTTGGCTGGGGCACTGGCTAGACCCCGTGGTTCCACATCATGTGGAGCTCGCGGAAGGCGTTCGGCCCTGGATGGAATTTGCGTTGATGGCGTTTAGTACCGTAGCCGCTCTGATCGGAATCGTTTTTGCCTGGAACACCTACACGCGAGCGGGAATTGCGGCCGCGCGCAAAAAGCGTTTTGAGCGGCTCCACGAAACTCTGGAGAACAAGTGGTACGTCGACGAAATTTATAACTCGACGCTGATTCAGCCGCTGATTTCGTTTTCTAAAGGACTCTGGAAGGGCTTTGACGTCGCCGTGATCGACCGCATTGTTTTGGGTTTCGGAAGAGCCTCTGAGTGGACTGGCCAAGCCGTGCGAGTTACGCAGACGGGGTCAATTCAGCTTTATGCGTTCATGATTCTTTTAGGTCTGCTGGCAACCGTGGGGTACCTCGTTTATGGGTTGGCTTGATTCGCATCTTTTGACTGCCGTTATTTTTCTGCCCCTCGCATGGTCGCTGTTGGGACTTCTGATCCCAACAGGAAAAAGCGGCGCGGCGCTGAAAGCCTGGTCAGTGTTGGGCGCTCTAGCGACCTTCGGCCTCTCGCTCGTGCTTTATCGGCAGTACCAGGCAACTGGCGCGGAGTTTCAGTTCATTGAGAAGCTCGAATGGATTCCTCAATTAGGCAGCAGTTACCATCTCGGAATTGATGGGATCAGTCTTTGGCTCATAATCCTAACCACCTTTCTGACCCCGCTCGTGGTTTTGGGGTCATTTAATGGCGTCACCGAAAAGCTTCGGGGTTATTACTTTCTGTTACTTGCTCTTGAGACCGGGATGCTGGGCGCGTTCGCGGCGCTCGATACTTTTTTGTTTTACGTATTCTGGGAGGCCATGCTGCTTCCGATGTATTTCTTGATCGGAATCTGGGGCGGCAAAGAGCGCATTTACGCTGCCATGAAGTTTTTTCTCTACACCATGGTGGGCTCACTGCTGATGCTTGTGGCGATTTTCTATCTAGCCTATCAGCATAAAGTTCAATTTGGCGCGCTCTCAACGAACGTTCTCGATCTTTACGGCGTTAAGCTCGTCGGCGGCGGTTATCTTTCGCCGCAGTCTTTGCTCTTCTTGGCGTTCTCGCTCGCGTTTGCGATTAAGGTTCCGCTTTTTCCGTTTCACACATGGCTCCCGGACGCTCACGTGCAGGCACCCACAGCAGGCAGCGTGATCTTGGCGGGCGTGTTGCTTAAGATGGGTGGCTACGGATTTATCCGGTTTGCCTTTCCGCTTTTTCCGCAAGCAGTAACGCAGTACCAAATTCCATTTTTAGTTCTTGGGTGCATCGCCATTGTTTACGGCGCATGGGTTGCCATGGTTCAGCCAGACATCAAGAAACTTGTGGCCTACTCTTCGGTGAGCCACATGGGCTACGTGATCATCGGGCTGTTTTCGCTCAACGCACTGGGCGCGATGGGCTCCGTGTACCAGATGTTAAATCATGGAATTTCGACGGGTGGCCTCTTCCTTTTGGTTGGAATGATTTACGAGCGAAGACATACCCGCGAGATTTCTGAGTTTGGCGGAATTACCCGTGTGATGCCGCTTTTCGCGATTGCCTTCATGATCATCACGCTCTCCTCGGTTGCACTGCCCGGGACCAATGGGTTTGTTGGTGAGTTCTTGATTCTACTTGGAACTTGGAAAGCCAACCATTGGGCAGCGGCAGTCGCCGGGACGGGCGTAATTTTTGGGGCGGTCTATATGCTCTGGGCTTTCCAGCGGGTCATGTTTGGTCCGATCAAAAATCCGGAGAATGAAAAACTTTCGGATTTGTCTTTTCGAGAGATCGTCATCCTGGCGCCCCTTTTAGTGCTCATTGTCTGGATGGGGGTCAGCCCAAATTTCTTTTTCAGCAAGATGGAGCCTTCGATCCAAAAATTTCTCGAGCGCTCCGGCGCCGTAACGGCGGTCGTTGGAGGCGGAGTTACTGACGAAGTCTCTTCATCCGCGGCCCGCGCAGTGGGTCTCGACGCGCACTCAGAACAAGGACGGTCTCAATGAGCGAACTCATCACCATTCGGCCGGAACTTCTCAGCCTTTCTCCTGAGCAGGCGCAGGCACTCATTCCATACTTTTGGATTTTTGGAGGAGCCACGCTAGCGCTTCTTGCTTGCGTGCTTAAAGCTGTGCGACCGAAATGGCCGACGTTTATCATTTCTGTCGTGACAGTGATTGGCGGAATGGTCGCAACAGCGGCAGCGCTCAACTCTCCCACCCAAGAACTTTTTAATCGAATGATGGTGGTCGACTCTTTTTCGACACTTTTTAATCTCGTGTTCTTGGGCTCAGCACTCATTACGCTTTTAGTTTCAGTTCGCTACCTTGACAAAGAGGGGCTTCAGCATCCGGAATATTACGTTTTGGTGCTGTTTTCGGCGCTTGGGATGATGCTTCTGGGGTCCGCACAGGATTTGATTGTTTTGTTTATTGCACTCGAGATCATGTCTCTTGCGATCTATGTGCTGGTTGGATTTCGCAGGGCAGATCGTCGCAGCAACGAAGCAGCCATGAAGTATTTTATTTTGGGCTCTGCCGCCTCTGCGGTTTTGCTTTACGGAGCCGCT
>CAMBEX010000049.1 GCA_945865865.1 Bdellovibrio sp. ZAP7 | reverse complement strand
CTCATTCTACGAAAGCGCTTACTACGACAGTGTCTTATACTATGGTGTTACCTTTTCTGCATCGCAGTCCGATAACGCTGGAAATTCCTTCACTGCGACCAGTGCTGAAGTTGTAAAAGACGCGACCGCTCCGACTGTCACAGTTGAATATCCATTGCCCACCTCGATCTCGAGTAGCACTGACACTGCTACCTATGCGCTTACGATCAGTGGAGCAGATACGGTGAATTTAACCGTCAGTGATATCAGTTGGGATACCAGCGGAACTGCAAGCTGCTCCAAGACGCTCAATGACGACGGGTTAGGTAACAGATCCGTTACGCTGAGTAGCTGTTCTGGAAGCGGCAGTGTTGGAATTTCAATTGCCGCCGGAGCGGCTTCAGATTTAGCCGGAAATTTATCAGCCGCCGCAGGATCTAGCACCCAAATTGGCGTGGATGTTTCGACAACTACGACTTGTAGTGGAACTACGGATCCGAGTACGGGTATCTGCTGTACTGAATATTGGACTGGGACGTATTGCATCTCTAATGCTCAACATTCCTGCGAAAGCGGCGGTGGTATGTGGGATTCGTATGCGGGGAGTTGCTTTTGCAGCGCCGGAATATGGAATGGGTCGTCATGCGATACCAGCGGCGGCGGCGGAACCAGCGAAGAGTCCGCTTGCACGAGCAGCGCCTCTGCAGCGTGGAATGGGACATCTTGCACTTGCACCATGTCGGGCTACAGTTGGAACGGTACAACGTGCGAGATGAGTAACTTCCAGGACACTTGCTCGGGCGGTAGATCGTGGAATTCCGCTACGAGTAGTTGTGATTGCAGTGCGGGCTACACTTGGAATGAATCCTCTTGTATCTCCAACGATCAATATTCGTGCGAGAGCGGCGGCCACGGATCGTGGTATGGGTACTATTGCTCTTGCAGCATGGGCTATACTTTGAATGGGACAACATGCGAGATGAGCGGTAACGGCGGCGGCGACAGCGGCCAGTCTGCTTGCACCAGCGGCGGCGGCATGTGGACTGGGACGTCCTGCTACTGCAGCTGGGGATACTGGAACGGGAGTTCCTGTAGTATGTAGCATCAGCCGTAGTTCCTTGGGTCCTAGGGCGCCCAACCGAAAAGTGAGGCGCGGATATTTGACACCGTTGGAAGTTCATTTTAATAAACAGCCCAAGATCCCTATTCAAAAACAGTTGCACTTCAGATCTAAATCCACCCACCAAAAGCGCATAAAAACCCATTGCCCCACAAACTAAGGTTGCCTAAACTGCAAACGCGCGGTAAATCCTCCTCGTGCCCCCCAAGCAGCTTTCGTTTCTTCCAAAACTATCCGTCACGGCTCATCGCGAACACGGCGGCTCCATTCGCGCAGGCAAGCGCAAAACCGCGCGCGCCATCGACCCCAAATGCCCGATGCACATCGTTCTAAGATCTTCGATCGCGCGGGGCCCCCTCTCGATGCTCCACCCCAAGAACCGAGATCACGTCGATCGGCGCACGTACCAGATCGCCGCGCGCCATGGCGTGAGGATTTACCGATACTCCAACGTCGGAAATCACGTCCATTTGCTCATAAAAATGCCTACTCGCATCGCGTTTCAAAGGTTTTTGCGCGAACTCGCCGGCGTGATCGCCACGCTCGTCACAGGCGCGATCAAAGGTTCACCCAGAAAGTTTTGGGATGGGCTCGCGTACACGCGCATTGTGACCTGGGGACGCGATCTAAAAAACATCGAACAGTATTTTATTAAAAATATTTTTGAGGCAGCCGGACTTTTCACGCGCAAAGCAAAGTCCGCTGGACTCAGGGTGATTCCGCTCGTCGGGTGGAGTTAGGGACTCAGTCAGTCAGTGAATCCGCCGCCCGCGCACCACAAGCACTCACCCCCCGTCACCCAATCCGCCGCACAGGCTCGAGCAGCTCCTCAAGTTCCGCATCCGAAATCAACTTCTCCCGGCGCACCAGCGCAACGACCGTACTTCCTTCATGAAGTGCCCGCTGCACAAGTTCCGCGGTGCGCTCGTAACCCAGGCGCGCGCTGAGCGCGGTGGCCATTTGCGGCGTGGCTTCAAAATAGTGAGCCAGCCTCGTCGCGTTGGCCGACATTCCAGAGATACAGCGTTCACGCAGCGTCCTCACCGCGCGCGTCGCGATGGTCGTGGCTTCAAGAATTGAAAAAGCCATCACAGGCATCATGACGTTGAGTTCGAGTTGGCCCGCTTGCATCGCCATCGCGGTCGTGTGGTCGTAGCCCAAAACCGAGAAGCAAACCTGATTAACCATCTCTAAAATCGAAGGGTTTATTTTTCCGGGCATGATGCTGCTACCCGGTTGAACTGCGGGCAGAGTGATTTCGCCCAGTCCGGTCAGTGGGCCGGACGCAAGCAGTCTCAGATCGTTACAAATGCGTGTGAGTTCGAGCGCCATCACTCGGAGCATCGATGAATATTCCATCAGCGGAGCCTGTGATTGCATGGCCTCACAAAGATCAGGGGCTCGGCGGAGTTTCTGTCCGCTTGCCCGCGCGAGTTCCGGAACGATCGTGGCGAGATAATCTTGCGGTACTGTGAGCGCGGTTCCTGCTGCGCTTCCACCGATACCGAGTTCGCGAAGTTCCTCGAGCGAGGAGTCGATTCTCTCCGCACATTTTTCAATCGTCCATGCGTAGGCGCCAAACTCCTGGCCCAGGCGCATCGGGACGGCATCGTTCAGATGGGTACGAGCAGCTTTTGGAATGGCCCGCCACTGCGAAGCCTTTTCTCCAAACGCCACGGCGAGCTGACGAAGTTCGGCGCAGAGTTCGGGAGCAAGATCCAGCAGCGCCAGTCGAATCGCGGTGGGATAGGTATCGTTGGTGGATTGCGAGCGATTGACATGATCGTTTGGATGAATCGGCTCGTATCGGCCTAACGCGGATTCTGCGCCGTGCTCACGAAGGTTGGCGACGTTCGCAATGACCTCGTTGATGTTCATGTTCTGGCTCGTGCCCGCTCCCGCCTGATACGGGTCCACCGGAAAAATCTCGGTCCACTCTCGTTCGGACTTGGCGAGAATCACCTCGACCGCATGCGAAATCATGCGCGCCTGCTCGGGTTCAAGCGTTCCTGCGCAAAGATTTGCGCGAGCCGCCGCATCTTTGATCGCAAGATAAGCTCGAATCAGCGACGGATGCGCGGTGCGGCCTGAGATCTGAAAGTTCAGGAGCGCTCGCGCCGTCTGCGCGCCGTAGAGCGCACCGACCGGGACTTCGATTTGACCCAGCGAATCCTGTTCTACTCGAATTTTCTGATGCGGCATCGGACGGCTCCTTTAGTTAAAGCGGCTTGATAAAGCCTGGCTTGGAAACTGCAAAACTTGGACAAATGATGAAGATTCTTGTCGTTGAAGATGACCGTTCGATTCGTGAAACGCTGGGTTTGGTGCTCTCCGCCTATGATTTTGAGATCAGTCTGGTTTCGGATGGAAGGTCGACGCTGAAGCATCTTGAGAACCACTGGCCGGACGTCATTCTCCTGGACCTCAAGCTTGAGGACATGAGTGGTGAAGAGGTTTACGTTACTATTCGGAAAATATTCGGCAAGGTTCCACCCACAGTGGTGCTCTCGGCGGCGAGCGAGGGATTTGAACGCACCGAGCATCTGAGTGGCGCGACGTTTCTCGCGAAACCGTACACGCTCGAGGGACTGGTCGAAGCACTCAATACGGCCGCGCGCGGCGCCACCGAAATGCACGAAGAACCAGCAAAACGCACGGCTTAGTGAAAACTTTTCGATCTCAGCACGTCAGAGCCCTGGGGTGTCGGAAACTCCGAGCTCTACGAGTTCGTCGAATTCCTCACCTAGGGCTTTGACGTGTTGCCATCGAAAGCGCCCGCCCCGTGCGGTCTCAAACTACCAGCTCTGCATACAGCGCCGCGTGATCCGAGAGCGTGCTCCACGGCTGCTCCGTTAAACAGCGCGCGTGTTCCGGATGCATTCCACGAAAATAGAGTCGGTCGAGCCTGAGTGCCGGCAGCCAGCTCGGAAATGTTTTCGGATGCTCGCCGTTCAGTTCCATAAAGACCTCTCGCAGCTTTAAGCTCTTGGATAAAGCGGGTGTTACGCGCTGTCTCCAATCATTAAAATCCCCTCCGATGATCAAGGGCTCGTCGTCGGGAACCATTTCGTGAATCCGCTTGCAGACGAGACGTACTTGCTCCCGGCGCTCCACTTCCATGAGGCCCAGGTGAACGCAGATTACGTGAATGGGCTTTCTCTTGTGCGGCACTTCAATGATTCCGTGAAGGAGCCCGCGGCGCTCGAGGCGATTGGTGGAGATGTCCTGATTTTCCCAAAACTTAAATGGATACTTGCTCAGAATGGCATTGCCGTGGTGGCCCGCTGTGTAGACCGCGTTTTTTCCGTAGGCAAAGTGCGGCCACAGTTCGTCGGCCAGAAACTCAAACTGACTTGCAGTGGGCCAGTCGACAACTTTGTTTTTATGTTCTTCGTGGTGGCCCAAGACCTCCTGCAAAAATACGAGGTCGGCGTGAACGTTACGGATAGCTTCGCGGATGGTCTTCAACGTGTATCGAAGATTTCCAGAACTAAATCCCTTGTGGATATTGTAGGTAAGGACTTTAAGCCGCTTTTTTTCCATGGTGTGCGCGCTGGGTTTCTGGGTTTTCGATCATTTTTTCAATTCTCTTGCGGCTGACTAAAGTTTTCAGGCCCTGAAGCACCGAGGCACTCATTGAAACGACGGCGACCCAGATCATCAAAAGTCCGTATGGGTTTGATTTTGTGGAGTCGATGATTTTTCCCCCGTAGTGAAGGGTGACGTAGATCACGCTTGGGACGAGGAGAAGGTTTCCGACCAGGAGCCAGGGAAGCGGGACGTAAAACAGTCCTTCAAATGCGATTTTATTTCGAACGCCGATGCGTGGGTCAAAGAGTACCTTAAGGAGATGTGCAAAGGACCGTTGCGCCAGTAGGGCAGGGAGCCTAGGCGGTGCGGTGTGCGTAAATATACGCCGAATGGCTGACGGAAATACCCGCGCGAAAAAGTAGCCCCAGATGGAAGCGACCCAGAACGCATGGACTGCGAGCATGGGACCGAGATCGGTGCCTAGGCGCAGCGTCGCGGCGACGGCTGTCAGAACGAACGGAACGGGTATCAGCCAGGCCGAATAGAGAAGCGCAAGAAATGAGAGCTGTTCAGGGGATTCAGGATTTGAAAGCAAGACACAACAGGCAAGGCCTGTCAGCCAGATCAGGAACAAGCCGCCCAGTAAGATGCCGAACTTTTTTCTGCGGACCGCCAATCGAACTCTTTTTTTGATCGCGAAGGCCCAGGGCATCACCGGGTCAAAGAAAATTTGCCAGGGAATTCGACTTAAGATCGGGTGAGCGGCACGAAGCTCTCTGAGTTCTTGGTGAGGGTGAAAGATTCGGAGCCGGATGCAAGGATTTTCTGGAGTTCGTTTGCCAAGTCCCCAGTGGTTGAGAATCTGTTCGGCCACGGCTCGAATGTGTTCACGTTCGTTTTCGTTTCCGGCCTCCAGCGTAAGATTCAGTTCGGTGTCGACGCGAAAGGCCCGGGCCGCAAAATTTGCGGAGCCGATGGAGAGGTGCGAATCGTCGGTGATGACAACCTTTGAGTGAACGTAAATGGATTTTGGCTTCACCCTGCCGATGTCGTCACCGAGCTCGTGGCCAAAGTCGTCAGGAGACGCGTACACGTAAGGGCGCCCCATCACCAGTTGAACTCCCGCAAACGTCGCAGCGTCCTCGAGCTTTTCGAGAAGGCGCAGTTCCCAATATCCCATTTGTTTTCCGAGTGCGGTAAAGTCGGCGATGTGTGCGAGAATCAGATAGATCTGAAAATCAGTGCCGCGCATCTCCTCTATTTTAGCGATCAGGGCGTCGCAGATCCGTTCGGACCAAAAATATTGTCCCTCTAGGATCAGGCGTTTTTTCGCGATCGCGATTAGTTCGAGAAAAAGAAATTCGCATTCCCTGACGATCGTATGAGGTGTTTCCTCGGCATCGACGCTTGAGAGAGTGCGGCTTACATACACACGGTGAGATTCATGGATCGTTTCGGTGGTCTCTTGGGAGGGAGGTGGAAACGAAAGACTGGAGAGTGTTCGCCATCGATGCTCGATGTGCCTGTGTATTTCTGTGCAGACCGGTCCCGAAACCTGAACTCCCACGTCGTGATAGGGGCCATGATGTTCATGCTTGAGATTGAGGGATCTCCGCGGATCTTCGAAAAAATGTTGCGGACTATCCCATCGTTCATCACAAAGGTCGATTCCCCCGGCGAGCGCCACCTTTCCATCCATGACGACGAGTTTCTCGTGATGAGACCCGCCAAATGGATGACGGTTGTCAAAAATAAAATGAACGTTGGGATGGATGTTTTCCCAGACCTGCCCCTGAAGAAGCTCCCGTTCGAAGACGTAAAAGTAGGCGTGATCCCACATCAAAAAATAGACGTGAAAGTCGGGCTTTTCGCGGCAGATTCTGACGACTTTTTCTTTTAGAGACTCGACCGAGGGTTGCCATGAATTTGACGATGAAACGGTTTCTGGCCGCTGCGGATGCCTGAACGGAAGGCGCGAATCAATCTGCCATCCCACAAAAATCGCGTAGTGCTGAGCGTCCTCTATGAGTTCTGAAACGCGATCGTAGTAATTTCCGGCTTCCCACAGCTCCTCCCAGGACCCTGCACTGGATACCGAACTGTAGGAGCGGCGCGAAAGAGTGAGAGTCTGATGCGGGATGTTCACCCTGCAATTCGTTACAAGGGATGTGCCTTTGATCACGCCCGTGACCTTGTTGCCGATTGCCAGAATCTCCGCGAAAGTGTTACAAATTTAGGATGAAAACTCATCAGCGATTTGTCAGAACTCACACCAATGGCCAGCTCCGCGCGTCGGACTTAGGCAAGAGCGTGACTCTCTGCGGTTGGGTGCATAAGCGCCGTGACCATGGGGGACTGATCTTCGTGGATATGCGCGATCGCTATGGACTGACGCAGGTGGTTTTTGATCCGGCGCACCCCTCAGGAAAAGTCGCCCATGAGCTGGCCGGAAAACTCCGCTCCGAGTTTGTTTTTTGGTGCAAGGGCACGGTGCGAAGCCGTCCTTCTGGAATGACCAACTCAAACATGGCTACCGGTGAAATCGAAGTGATCTGCGACGAACTTTCGATTTTGTCTGAGGCCAAAACGCCTCCGTTTCCGATCGAAGATGACATTGATGTCGCCGAGACGCTCCGCCTAAAATATCGCTATCTCGATCTGCGTCGTCCGATTCTTCAAAAGAATCTATTGATTCGCCACAGAATGCTTTCGATTGTGCGAAACCACCTCGATCAAAATGATTTTGTCGAAATCGAAACACCGATTTTGTACAAATCCACGCCCGAGGGCGCACGCGATTTTATCGTGCCGAGCCGTCTCAATCCCGGGACTTTTTACGCGCTCCCGCAGTCGCCACAAACACTCAAGCAACTTTTGATGGTGAGCGGCATGGACCGCTATTTTCAGATCGCCCGCTGCTTTCGCGACGAGGACCTACGCGCTGATCGTCAGCCGGAGTTTTCGCAGGTCGATATCGAAACCTCATTCATGGATGAGGAGGCATTTTTTCCAATCTTAGAAAACATGATCGCCAAACTTTGGAAGGAGGTTCTGGGCCAAGAGGTTCAGACTCCTTTTCCGAGAATGCCTTATGCCGAAGCCATGGCTCGCTTTGGAAGCGATAAGCCTGACGTGAGATTTGGGCTCGAACTTCAGGACATCTCCGAAATTTTTGGTGCCAGTACTTTTCAGGTATTTCAAAACGTGGCGTCGATTCGCGCGATCAAGGTCGAGGGACAGGCCGAAAGGTTTTCGCGTAAGGATCTCGATGATCTTCAGTCTCTGGCCTCCACTTACGGCGCCAAGGGTTTGTTGTGGATCAAAGTACAGCCTACCGGTGAGCTGCAGAGTCCTGCTGCTAAATTTTTTACCGACTCTGAGAAGCAGGGGCTCATCACGGCGCTCGCGCTCAAGCCCGGCGACCTGGTCCTAGCTGTTGCCGATAAAAAGAACAAAGTTGTGTTTGATTCGCTCGGCGCACTGAGGCTTGCGCTCGGAGCGCGGCTCGGAATGATCCCAAAGCTCGGCGAGGGAAAACCCGCGTTTCTTTGGGTGATGAACTTTCCTCTTTTGGAATTTGACGAAAAGGAAAACCGCTACTTTGCCTGTCACCATCCGTTTACGTCGCCCAGACCGGAGTTTTTTGAGGACTTCATCGCTGGAAGAAATCTCGACAAGATCGAAGCCTGCGCTTACGACATGGTTCTCAATGGCGTTGAAGTGGGCGGCGGAAGTCTTCGGATTTACCGACCCGATGTTCAGGCAGCGATGTTTAAGCTCCTGGGCCTCACGCCCGAAGAAGCCAAGCACAAGTTTGGATTTTTCCTCGAAGCACTCCAATACGGTACACCGCCGCACGGTGGAATCGCCTTTGGCGTGGATCGCTTGGCTGCGCTGCTTTGCGGTGTTGGTCCGATTCGCGACGTAATGGCTTTTCCGAAAACTCAACGGGGTCACTGCCTGATGTCCGAGTCGCCCTCTGAGGTGAGTGCGGATCAGCTCGCGGAACTCGGAGTTACGGTGGTTCGTCCGGCCAATGGCTGAGTTTTCGTTTCGATCACGTGAGCAGTCGCTCACTCGAATGTCCTCGCAGACGTTTGATGTGTTGGTGATTGGTGGCGGAATCACAGGCGCAGGTGTCGCGCGCGATGCGGCCTCTCGCGGCTTGAGCGTTGCACTTGTCGAAAAACGGGATTTTGCCTGGGGAACTTCATCGAGAAGTTCGAAACTCATTCACGGCGGACTCAGGTATCTCGAAAATTGGGAACTCAGCCTCGTTTTTGAGGCGCTCTCCGAGAGAGCACTTTTATTGAGAACCGCGCCGCACATGGTGAGGCCGCTTCCGTTTTTTCTTCCGGTCTATGAGGGAGATGCACACGGCAAGGGGCTTTTGAATCTGGGTCTTTGGCTCTATGATTTGCTCGCGCTTTTTCGCGCGCCTGGATTTCATCGCTCGCTCTCGCGTAAGCAGGTTCTCGCGCAGCTTCCGTTTCTAAAAAAAGAGGGGCTCACCGGGGGGCTCAAGTACTTTGACGCCAGCATGTGGGATGACGCCCTGGCCGTGGAGACGTTGAGGGCCGCGCAGGACGGCGGCGTTGCCGTGGCTAATTACACAGAAGCTATTGAACCACTCTGGCAAGGCGATCGCGTGACGGGTTACAGAGTTCGCGATGCCGAGTCTGGACGTGATTTCGAGGTTCATGCGCAAAAGGTCGTGATTTGCGCCGGTCCTTGGACGGATCAGGTCGGCGCCAAGCTCTCACCGGATTGGAAGCGTTGGTTGGGTCCTAGCAAGGGTGTTCACCTGATTTTTGATCATAAAAAAATTCCGGTGCCGGGTGCAGTTGTGATGAGCCATCCCCAAGACGGGCGGATTTCTTTTGTGATTCCACGCCCTGACTTTGGAGCTGGCGTGACGATCGTCGGCACCACGGACGCACCGATTGGGGCCGATCCCGAAAAGGTCAGCATTGAGCCCAACGACGTAAGTTACTTGATGGAACTTTTGCAGCGGTATTTTCCGGAACTCAAGCTCTCACCCCATGATGTTTTGAGTGGCTATGTGGGAGTGCGGCCGCTGATGGCGCAACCCAGTCATGCAGCCGAGAACGGATCTGAGCCTTCGGGAATCGCGCTTCAAAAGGTCAGTCGGGAGCACCATATCGGATCCGGGCCTGGCGGCACGGTTCTCGTGGCAGGCGGTAAGTACACGACCTACCGCAGGATGGCTCAAGAGATCGTGGATTTCACGTTGATGGACGCAGCGCCAGAGTTGCGCCAAAGAGCGACGAGATCTAAAACGCGTGGCCCCGTGAATCCCCAAGGGACGGTAAACGCAGTCCGAATCGCGCAGATCAAAGCTCGGAACGAAGGCGTCGTTGTTCCACGTGAGCTTTTTGAGAGGTACGGCGCGGACGCCCTCGAGATTTTAAAAATAGCCGCAAGCGCACCTGCGCAGCAAGCCGATCCCGATGGGTTTCCGTGTCTCGAGGCTCAGCTTCGATTTTCAATGCGAAGTGGAATGGTCATGCACCTGGAGGATTTTTATTTCCGGAGGATGCCGCTGTATTCCTGTCGTGCAGATCATGGAGTGCCGTGGTGCGAGAGGCTCGCACAAATATGGGCCGAGGAGCGCGGCTTGGACGCTGCCGCAGCGGGCCTTGAAAGGCAGCGCCTGATGGACGAGATTTCTCGCAGGAGCGCCTGGAAACAGAGTCTTGAAGTGACCACTCAGACAGGCACGGCGGTGAAGGCTTGAATAACTTTATTAAATACCTGCCTGTTTTTGGCCTCGTTTCGTGCGTTTTTGCGCCCGTTTCTTTTGCGGAGCACTCCACCTGGGTTGGAAATCCGCTGTCTGCCAAGGGGCTCGTGCTCGTTCTTCATGGACTCAATCTCAAGCCATCCAAAATGAAGCCATTGGCCGAGGCCGTGTGTAACGCCGAAACGCAGATGGCCTGTTTGATCGTGACGCTTCCCGGGCACGAAGAGTCGGGGCCCTCGCAGATGTCGAGTGTCGGTGCCGAAAAATTAAAGTCGGCGGTTCTTCTCGAGGTGGCCACGATTGGGACTCACGCTCGGGGTAGGCCTGTTCATCTTTTAGGTTTTTCATTGGGGTCACTCGCGGGTGCATGGGCGATTCAAAATCTAAAAACCACTGACAGCCGGGTTCCGTTTCGGAGCGCGGTGTTATTAGCGCCACCGATTGAGACCAAGTCATTTGCGCGCGCGGCGGTCTTGATTCCCGGTCCGGCGAGTTGGATGATCCCGAGTAAAAATCACGTGGAATACCGGGCAAACTCAGGGACCTCACTGGGCGCTTATCGGGCCCTCTATCGATTGCAAGACGAGCTGCGCGATGGCGATCAGAGCGCGCTGAATATTCCGACACTGGTGTTTTTCAATCCGAGGGACGAACTCGTCAGTGCTTCGAAACTCAAAAAACGGGTGACCGAATCCAAGTGGACGCATTGGTCTCTCGAAGAGGTCGGACCCCTCGAGACGACGCTTAAGCCGGCTTACGATCACCTTTTTATCGACGAGCCTTCGATGGGTAAGCAGCAGTGGGAAAAGATGAAGTCGCGCATGCTCGCGTTCTTTGCTTCGCAACGCTGAGGCGCGCCGAAATCCTCACCCTGTTTTTTGGGTATTCCCCTCTGCATGCTGATTCCGGTGCATTTGCACGGGCTCCCAAAGCATTACCCGCACGAAGCCACGATGGCGGGAGTGCGGGTAGGGCTGGGCCACGGATGGCCATGCTTTCGGGAGTCCATGCAAATGCACAAAAATCAGCATGGGAGGGCTAAATTTCTGCGATCCAGGGAGAGTCCACCTGACCGATATTCGAGCCTCAAATTCCGCCTAAACTCGCTGGAAAACGAGCCTGCTCTCCTATAGGCTGCGTTCCGATGTCTGAGCTTTTGAGTCAACAAGACCGCCTCCCAGATCCAGGGAGTTTTGGTGTCGCTTCGCTCCTGATTTACGACCGCAAACTCGTGCGTTTCGTGCCGGGATTTGCCTCTTGGGCCAAGCGGTTTCACGCGGCCTATCCGGTCACTTCGGGAGAAGGACTCAAGGCGCTCGAACGATTTCCACGGCACATGGCCGCTATCGGAAAACTTTGTGCGGGCCTTTCGCGCACTCAGTTGGTGATCGTCTCTGCCGGTGGCGGATCCGTGGGGGATTTTTCCGGTTTCGTTGCTTCTGTTTTTCAGCGCGGAGTGCGACTCGTTCATGTTCCAACCACCTGGCTTGCAGCCATCGACTCTGCTCACGGTGGCAAGACAGCCCTTAATGTCGGTGGAATCAAAAATCAGGTGGGTACTTTTCATCCCGCCGAGCGAGTTATCTTAGTGAGGGATGTGTTGGTTTCTCAGCCCGAGGTTCGAGCGCGTGAGGCGATGGGAGAGCTTGCCAAGACGGCGCTTTTGGATCGGGGCCTCTACAGAAAAATTACAACCGCCAAGCGCGCTTCAAAAACCCTAGGTGTCGCCGAGCTCTGGAAATTTTTGCCCGCCGCCATTGGTGTGAAAAATAAAATTGTTCGGCAAGATCCTTACGAACGTCTTGGAATCCGCCATCTTTTAAACTTGGGACATTCGATTGGCCATGCGCTCGAGGCCTTTCACAAAATCCCTCATGGATCCGCCGTGGGACAGGGCCTCTGGTTTTCGCTCGAATTCAGCCATAAAAAGGGCTGGCTCTCACCCAAGGACCGCGCGGAACTCGGAAGTCGCCTGACTCAGGATTTTGGAATCGTAAATCTGGCGGGAGTGTTGCCACGGCTTCCAAAGTCCCGGCTTGAAGAGCTCCTCGCACGCGACAAGAAAGTTTCGTCGCAAGGGATTATTCGTTGGATCGCGCTCCTGGGCGCGGGTGAAGCAAGAGCTGTTGAGCTGCCCATTTCGGAACTGGTGCGCGAATCGATCAGGCAGGGATGGGCAAGCCGATGAGTGGAACAGAGCCATTCTATTTTGAGGGAACGATCTCGCCCTCAAAATCCGAGCTCATTCGCGCGCTCGTGTTGAAGTCCTACTCGCCGGAGCTCAAAATTTTTGGAGCCTCTCAATGTGATGACGTCAGGGCGATGTCACGCGCCGTAGATCAGATCGAACGCCGCGACCTTCGAAACACGTTTGACCTGGGAGATTCTGGGCTCGCTCTTCGCCTGGTCTTAGCGCGACTTTCGCGTTGTCAGGGTGAGTTTAAGGTGACGGGTTCTACCCGTCTGATGGATCGGCCTCATGGTCCGTTGATCGATGCGCTCTCTCAGCTCGGAGGGCACCTTCACTTAGAGAAGAGCCAAATCCATCTGACCTCGGATGGAAATTGGAAGTCATCCGTGGCGGTGGATGTGAGTAGCTCCAGTCAGTTTGCGAGTGCTTTAGTGCTGAATGCGTGGGAGCTCGGCCAAGCTTTGCAGATCGAACTCATCGGTGAACCGCGATCCTTGGGTTACTTGGACATGAGTATCGCGCTTGCTCGGAGTGCTGGGATGGAAATCGCCAGTAAAGGCCGCAGCCTTGAAATTCCGGCTGGGCAAAAAATCAGCGCTCAGCTTCTTCGTGCTGAGACCGACATGAGTACGGCGTTTTCGGTGGCGGCACTCGCCGTAGTCAATGGGAGCGCCAAGTTTTTTGATTTTCGGGAACATTCGCTCCAACCCGATCACGCATTTTTGCAGATCATTCGAGAACTGGGTGCCAGAGCAGTATTGGAGCGGGGCACGCTTCGGGTCGATCGAGCGCCAAAACTGAGGGCGATTGACAAAGACCTTTCAGGTACGCCGGATCTTTTTCCTGTTTTGTCGGTATTGTGCGGACTTGCAGAGGGACGGTCTCGCCTCTACGGCGCGCCGCATTTGATTCACAAAGAATCCAATCGGATCGCAAGTTCGGCAAGATTGTTGAGGCTGTTGGGTCGAGATGTTCAAGAACTGAGTGATGGTCTGGTGATTGATGGGCGAAAGTTCGATGCCGCAGATCATTTGCGTGCAAGGGCGTTTTTTGATCCCGACCAGGATCATCGACAAGTCATGGCCGCGTATGTCGCGCGAGTGGCCGGATTTTCAATCGAGATTCAAGACGCCGAGGCCGTTCGAAAGAGTGCTCCTGAGTTTTTAGAATGGGTGAGGGCCTACGCATGATCACGGC
>CAMBEX010000048.1 GCA_945865865.1 Bdellovibrio sp. ZAP7 | reverse complement strand
GGACTTTTTGGGCTTTCTGAATCCCAAAAGAAAACAAACCAACATGATCACCCAGAAGATCCAAAACGACGGGCTTGAGGGAGCGTGAAAGTCGATTCCTGGAAGATGAAGCGCTTCTAAGATGACCTTCGCCCCGATCACGAAAACGAGGAGGTAAGCGGTGGATTCGAATGCCGGAAAGCGTTCCAGCACTCGGATAAAGACTGCGGCTGCGTATCGCATCAAGATTACGCCGATTAGACCGCCGGTAAAGACCACCCAAAATTTGTTGGAGAGCGCGACGGCAGCCAAAATCGAGTCGACGGCAAACGCGACGTCGGTCAGTTCAATGATCAGGACGGTCATCCAAAAGCTGTGAGGTTTGACCTTTTTTTCGGAGTCCTCGCCAGCCTTGTGGGACAGAAAGTGTTTAATGGCAATAAAGAGCAGATAACCGCCCCCTACAAATTTAACCCACTGCCACTGAATGAGCTGAGTCACCAGACCGAGCGCCGCGAGTCTGAACACGACCGCGCCAATGAGGCCATAGGTCAGCGCTTTCTTTTGCTGCTCCTTGGGAAGAGGGCGCGCCAGAAGAGCCAAAACCAATGCGTTATCGATGGAGAGAACTCCCTCAAGAAAGACCAAAAAGCCGACAATGACGAGATCCTGGGGAGTAATGACAGGCATAAAAGTGGTGAGTCATGGTGGATTCGAACCACCGACCCTTACATTAAAAGTGTAATGCTCTACCGACTGAGCTAATGACCCACGTGGCAAAGGGGTTACCAGAGACCGTTTCGGAGTGCAACGGGCTTCATTAAGACTTTGTGGAATAAGGGTCCGAAAGCAGCAGCGTCTCTTCGCGCCCCGGCCCAACGCTCATCAAAATCACAGGGACTTTGAGGGCTTTTTCTAAATAATGGATATAGCTCTGGAGCGTTGAGGGCAGGTCCGAAACCGACCGGACTTTCGAGGTGTCAAAGATTTCCCAGCCGGGCAGCGTTTCATAGACGGGAGTGACGCGCTCTAAGTCTTCAGAGCACGAAGGCCAGGTCGTGAGCGTCTGGTCTCCCAATCGGTAAGCCGTGCAAACGCGAATTTCTTTAAGCCCCGAGAGGCAGTCGGACTTCATGAGTGCGAGCCCGGACATTCCGTTGACTTCAACCGCATAGCGAAGCGCCACGAGATCGAGCCAGCCCACGCGCCTCGAGCGTCCAGTGGTGGCACCAAACTCCTGGCCGATTTTTCGAATGCGTTCGGCGGTTTCTTTTTCGGTGTGCTCGATTTCTGATGGAAAGGGTCCGGTGCCCACGCGAGTCGTGTAGGCCTTGGTGATTCCGACCACTCGAATGGGATTGCTGAGACCCACACCGGTTCCGGTCAGTGCTCCGCCTGAGCAAGTGCTCGATGAAGTGACGTAGGGATAGGTCCCGTGGTCGATGTCGAGCAGCGTTCCCTGCGCCCCTTCAAAAAGAATTTTTTTACCTTGGGCGAGGGCAGCCTGAAGAACCGCCCGCACGTCGGCGATAAAAGGTCGGAGTCTTTCGCCCAGTTTGAGGCATTCCGCGTAGAGCGCCGCAAACTCAATCGCGGGAGCTTGAAAGTGGTGTTTGAACAGGATGTTTTTTTCTTCGATCGCGACCTGGAGTTTCTGCCGGAGAAGCTCGGGCCTGAGCAGATCGATGACCTGGATTCCGCGCCGTGCGACCTTGTCTTCGTAGGCCGGTCCGATGCCGCGTCCTGTGGTTCCGATTTGCGCTTTGCCGCCTGCTGCGTGCTGTTCGCGGAGTTTGTCCAAGAGGCAGTGATAGGGAAGAATCACGTGCGCGCGTTCGCTGACTTTGATGGCCGTGGGCGCGTCTTTAAGCGCGCCACTCGCCAGCAATGAGTCCACTTCCTCGAAAAAAACGGTCGGGTCAAAGACCACGCCGTTTGCAATCAGGCAGAGTTTTCCAGGGTGCAGGATTCCGCTCGGAATCAAATGCAAAACGGTTTTTTTGCCGTTTACGACCAGCGTGTGGCCTGCGTTGTTTCCACCCTGATAGCGCACAATGAGATCGGACTGGGCGCTGTAAAGATCAACGACCTTGCCCTTGCCCTCGTCACCCCACTGCGCGCCTACGATGGCGATGCTCATAGGTTGATGATGCCCGCGCGGTCACCCTTTGTGAAAAATCCCAACATCTGGGCAGCTGCCGTGAGTGCCACGCGCTCTTGTGCTTCAAAAGTCGAAGCCCCCAAGTGCGGAACGCACACGATTTTTGGATGGGTAAAGAGCGGGTTCGGAAACACAGGAGGTTCTTTTTCAAAAACGTCAAAGGCGGCGCCCGCAAGCTTTCCGCTGTCGATAGCTGTGATGACGGCCTTTTCGTCCACGATTCCGCCACGTGCGCAGTTGAGGATAAAACTCTTGTCCTTCATCACGCCGATACGATCGCCGTTGATGAGATTTGTCGTTTCCTTGTTCTTGGGAACATGAACCGTGAGCACGTCCGCAGCTTTTACGGCAGCGTCTACGGAGGTGACCAGCGTAAACGCCGGGTTTCCGGTGAGTGAGGCAGGAGCTTTGTCCGCACTTGCGATCATGGGATCAAAACCCACGACTTTCATTCCGAGGCCCAGAGCTTTTTCTGCAACAATGCGGCCGATGTTGCCGAGTCCAATCACGCTCATGGTTTTTCCGGTAGCTTCATAACCCTTGAAGCTGTCGCGGTCCCACTTGCCTTCGCGAAGGGATGCGGCGGCCTGCGGAATCATCCTGAGCATCGAGAACATCAGAGCGATCGTCTGTTCGGCAGCGGCTAGGGAGTTTGCCGAAGCGGTGTTCATGACCGGGATCTTTTTAGCCGTGGCAGTTGGAACATCGATGTTGTCGACCCCTGCACCAGCGCGAACAATGAGCTTCATGTTCGTGGCTTTTTCAACGAGCTCTTTTGTGAGGGTAGTAGCCGATCGAATCACGATCGAATCGTAGTTGCCGATGATCTGAGCGAGCTCATCTGCGGGAGTCGCCTTGCGCAGATCGATTTCGAAATGAGGATTAGCCTTGAGGATTTCCACGCCTTCTTTGGCCAGTCCGTCTGTGATCAAAATTTTAGTCATCGACATGAGATCCTCCTGATTAAGTTAAAAAGAAAATTCTGCAAAAGTTTTGAGAGCTGCCCCGACGCCTTTACCAAACTCGACGGGATGCCCGAGTTCATTGAGAACAAGTTCGAGGCAAGCGATTCCGGTGGTGACATCAAATTTTTCGCAATAACCGAAGTGAGACAGTCTAAAGATCTTGCCTTCGAGCTCGTCTTGCCCGCCGGCAATGGTGACGCCGTATTTTTCGCGCATGGTGCGTGGAATGAGCTTTCCGTCGCGAATGGTCGATGGAACTTTGACCGACGTCACGGCAGCCGAAGGCGCTTTTTTGGCTAAAATCTCCAAGCCCAACGCTTCGACGGCGTTGCGAGTGGCGAGCGCCAGGATCTCGTGGCGGCGAAAGATTTTTTCGAGGCCTTCTTCGCGGATCATGCGCAGACTTTCTTGCAGTCCTTGAATGAGCGAAGTGGCTGGAGTCCAGGCAGTCTGGTTTTTTGCGAGAGCTTTGCGTTCTTTGGCGAGATCCAGATAGAAGTGCGGAAGGTCGCAGCTCTCGGCCAGTTTCCACGCCTTTTCGCTCAATGCCACAAACGAGAGGCCCGGCGGAATCATGAGCGCCTTTTGTGCGCCCGTGATCATGACGTCGATCGCCCACGCATCCATCGGAAGATTAAAGACGCCACACGCAGTGATCGCGTCGCAAACCGAGAGCATTCCCGCTGACTGTGCGATTTTGCAAATTTGTTGAGTGGGCATGACTGAGCCCGTGGAAGTCTCGGAAGCTTGAAATAAAATGGCCGTAGCTTTCGGGTGCGCTTGGACCGTTTTTTCGAGATCCTTGGGATCTAGCGTGTCACCGCGCTCAAGTTTCATCTCGATGGGGTTAAGTCCGTAAGCTGCCGCGATCTGGGTCCAGCGTTCGCCAAACTTACCGGCGTTGATCGTGATGACTGTGTCGCCCTTGCGAAAAAGATTGGAGACCGATGCGTCCATGGCGGCCGTGCCCGTGCCTGCCAGAATCATGACGTCTTGCTCAGTTTGAAAAACGTATTTGAGGTTAGCTTTGACCTCTTCGAAGAGTTTTTGAAACTCCGGAGTGCGGTGATGGATGAGCGGGCGCGCGAAAATCGAAGATACGGTTTCGGGCACCGGCGTCGGGCCAGGCGTCAAAAGGTAAGTCTTTTTCATAAACCGTAACGCACCTTACTCCTTGGACCGGACAAAGCGCCAATGGTTTTTTTGGAGTTTTTACCGTCCGACGCGCGGCGCATCACCGTCGGTTTTTCGGGGTCTCGCCAAAGCTAGTGTAGACGACCGAACTTACTGTCAGCTAAATTTGGAGCCTATGAAACGCATCTATAACTTCAGCGCAGGTCCAGCCACTCTCCCGGTCGCAGTTCTCGAAGAAGCCAGTCGTGGAATTCTCGAAATCGGAAACTCCGGAATGTCAGTTCTCGAAGTCAGCCACCGCGGCAAGGATTACGAAGCGATTCATTTTGATGCCCGCGACCGACTGCTCAAGGCGATGGGTCTCGACCCTGCCCAGTACACGGCGCTTTTTTTGGGCGGTGGAGCAAGCCTCCAGTTTGCCATGCTTCCGATGAACTTTTTGACCACGGATCAAACTGCCGATTACGTGCACACCGGTGAGTGGTCCAATAAGGCGATCAAAGAGGCCAAGCGCTTTGGTAAGGTCGCGATCGCTGGCACTTCTGAGGCTGACAAGTTTGCCTCGATTCCAAAAAATCTCACCCTGACTCCGGGCGCTCGCTACGTTCACATCACCACCAACAACACGATCGAAGGCACGGAATGGGCGACCCTTCCGAACACCGGCGGCGTCCCATTGGTGGCGGATGCGTCCTCGGATATTTTGGGTCGCGCTCACGATTACAGCCGTTTTGATCTGGTTTATGCCGGAGCTCAAAAAAATCTCGGTCCTGCAGGCGTCACTATCGTGGTGATGAAAAAGAGCTTGCTCGAACAAGCTAACGAAAATCTTCCGGCAGTGTTGGGTTACAAAACACATGCGGCCGCGGATTCGCTCTACAATACGCCTCCTGCGTTTGGCATCTACGTGCTTGGGCTGGTTTTGAAGTGGATCGAAAACCAAGGCGGCGTTCAGGCTGTCGAAAAACGAAATCAAAAGAAAGCCGGGATGATCTACGGCGCGCTGGATGAGTTTCCGGGCGTGTATGATCCAGCGGTGCTTGCAAAAGAAGATCGTTCGATCATGAACGTGACGTTTCGGCTTCGGGATACCAACCGCGAGAAGGATTTTCTCGCTGGCGCGCAGGCGCTCGGTATGGATGGCCTCAAGGGCCATCGCAATGTCGGCGGTTTTCGCGCGTCGATCTACAACGCGTTTCCTGAAGAGGGAGCGGCCGCACTTGCGGATTACCTCGTTAAGTTCGCAAAAAAGTAGGGCAGCATTGGGGCAATCCTTGCTCGCTTGAGTGAGCACGGTCCCTGCATTTCGTGAAATCGCATTGAAATTATACGAGTGGAATGGCGCTGCAAGAGCCTGATTCGATGGCTCACAGCGGTAAAATCCATTTTATTGTTTTGCACGCGAACTGAACGAAAGGAACTCTCCCATGACCCCATTTGACAACGTCAAAATCGCAAGCGATCTGTATCGCTCCATGAGCCCGCAAAATAGCGCGACTTTTTTGAATGCGCTGAGCGACAACGTTGAATTCTGCGACATTCCCAGCGGAATGGTTTTGAAGACAAAAAATGAAATCCGGCAGTATCAAGAAACCTGGTTTAAGGCTTTTCCGGATGCGACTTGCGAAGTGACCCAAGTCTGGGGCTCAGGCGATCGCGTCCTTGTAGAGTTTACTGTTCGCGGAACCCATCAGGGCCCGCTTGCGCTACCGTCCGGAAGCATTGGCCCTACTTACAAAAAGATTGAGTGCCGAAACTGCGACATTCTGCAGTTTCGCGATGGAAAGATCATCTCGGGACGTACTTATTACGACATGGCTTCGCTTCTTTCTCAGCTGGGAGTGGGCGTCGCCAAGCTCGCTGCTTAAATAGGGCTCTGCTCAAAACACCAAACGGGAGAGGCCTGAGGCCTTTCCCGCTTTTGCATTCAGGGTTTCTCGCCCCAATTCTTGGGAGAGAAATCCAGGTTAGTCGGATCGGTTCACTTAGAAAGTAAACGGCGGAGGATTATTGCTGGGAGGACGTGGCATGGTTACGGGTCTTGGCCTGGGACGTGTAGGAGGTCTGCGTCCAGCTTGTTCGCATTGCGGGAGCCCGGCTTCGATCGCATCCGCCAGGTGAGTGAGCGTCGCGCAGTCCGTATCTTCCGCGAGGCTTACGCCTTGTAAAAAAATCTCCAGAAGTCCTGCCTCTTGAGCGAGATCGAGTGCCGCCGATTCGCTGGCACCACTCGCGCTTACAGCGCCCTGTATCTTGCTTAAGGTTTCGCAGACCGTTGTGCCGTTTGTGGCGAGTTCTGAGTAGAGCGCGACTTGAAACGCCATCGGCGTGAGTCTGGGATCGCTGAAGGTCATGAGGTCACAACCTTTGGCGAGTTCGTCCGCATGTGTGATCGATGCAGGGGGAACGCCCGCTGCGTTTCCGGATCCACATCCAACTGCGCTCGCTAGCATCACAAGACCGCTCGCAGCGGCCAATGCCGCTCTGGGTGTTCGAATCATTCGTTGAGTGCTCCTCTTACATGTCTTAGGACACGGGTTGTTTCCGATGCATTGAGCAATGGTTGTGCCGTGCGAAAGGTAGATAGGATCGAGATGAAGGCGTGCGACTCCTAAAACTGTCAGAGAACTCAGACAGTGCTGGTTTCGGCTGTTTGCTTAACCCGTTCTAAAATCCGTACACTTGAGGCATCAGATCACCTCAATGAAAGTTTCAGCCGTGTGAAGCAGGTCGCCTTGAACGTATTGGCGGTACTCGAAGGTCACCGGAAAACGCCCCCGCTTTTGCGGACGGATCAGCAAATTGACTCTTTGTGCGCTCGATAGCCGGATCCCCTGGTTGGCGAGGAGCTGCCGGGGTCTCGAGTAGCGCGAATGCCTGGGATCTCCGAGCGTACGACCGTCGAGTGCAATAATTTCAGGAGTCACATCCGGATGAAACGTCGTGGTCTGAATGGTGTAACCGGCATTGAGTAGGCGAATCAAAATCGTCTGTCCAAGGCGCGCTCGAACGGTCACGCGCGGGTCTTCGCGGGTGTCTGGTGAAAAAACTCCTGAGATCAGAAAATGTTCAGGCCTGAAGTCATTGAGTCCGGCGTTCTCACCATTCGGACATGAAAAACCGGCATCGTGGTGAAAGTCGTGCCAGAGCGGATCAATGTCATCGACTGCCCAGACAGCTTCAACATCGTAAGGGACCACGGCGTTTGCGCGCCTGACAAAGCCCTCGCCTTCGGGCGGGTCGATCAGCAACATTCCGTAGAGGCCCATTTCAAAGTGCAAAACAGTGTTTTTGTGACAGTGGTAAAAATAGGTTCCGTCGACTTCGGTACTAAACTGATAAGTGTAATTGCCGCTGGGCTCAAACGAAGTGTGTCCGACTCCGTCGTTAAATGGGGTTGGCTCAATGCCATGGTGGTGAATGGTGTGTGTGTTGACCGATAAACTGGCAGTCGAATGCACGAGTTGTCCTTCGCGAAAGCGCATGGCCTCCGAAGGAAAGCTCGAGGGCTTTTGTGGGTCAGCAAAAATCCACATCGGTATCCGCCGACCGTCGGGGGTGACAATCTCATGATTGCGAAATTCTCGAAAAACCCGGACGTCCGGCGTTTTTGCGTCAGGAGTGGGAGGATTGGCGTGAGGGACATTGCAGGCAAACGCCTCAAATTGAGCAAGGTCCGAGATCGGATCGCGCCGGATCGTTCGAATGGCTCTAGTTGCCATGGCGAGTATCCCTTCCGTGCGGAGGAGCCTCTTCTTGGCCATGAAGGCCTGAGATTTCCCAGTGTGTGATTAAACCCTGCGGGTAGTTTCCGCCGTTTGCAGTTTGTGAGAGTTCCATGTGGCAGTGCATGGGATAGGCGAGTGGAAATCTCTCCTCTTTGGGTGGCCACGCTGTTTTTGGAATATCTGGGGGAATAATAAACGGAAGAAGTAAATCACGGCGATCGAGTGGGTCCAGCGACCAAGTGTCGAGCAGATTGACGTCCTCTTCAGGGCGGCCGTTTTCAGAAAGTAGATAGACGTGATTGCCGTGAATGTGAGGCGAGTGAACGGCCATTCCGGCATTCAGATTACGGATCAGAGCGGGTTGACCAATGGTGCCTCGGGGAGCTGTGTCGGGGTTGTGCGCTGAAAAAAATCCGGATCTTCCGTTGATCGTGAAGTACGTCGGCAGAAACTCGAGATTAAACTGATCCGCATCAATTTCTCGGCCTTCGTGCGCAATTTCATTAAATACCGGATCGATCGTGTGAAAGAGCCAGATCAAGTCGCGCTCACGTCGCCAAGGGTCGCCAGGAAAATCCTCGCCGCCGAGGTCGTTAAAAAGTCGCAGCACGGCAGGAGTCGGGCGACTGAAGGGCGTGTTGCCCGTTCTCGGGTGCACAATAAACGCGCCGTGCAGTCCCAGCACGCGATTGACGGGCGCGTTCAGTGAATCGAAGTACAGGTAGGTCCCGGCACTGGGGGCTGCAAAGCTCACGACTATGCTTTGATTCGGCGCGATCGGGCCCGTATCCACGACATCTGGAATCGTAAACGAGTGCGGCTCGTCGAGTGTGTTGTGAACGGTGAGATCGATGACGTTGCCTTCGGTGAACTGCAATACGGGTCCTGGAAACTGCGGGCCCGCGGCGCGAGTCGTCTCCGAGAGCTCATAGACCCAGTGATAGATCGGGACTTCGTCCACCATCTCGACCAGGGCTTCAGTTACAGTGAGCGTTACCTGAAAGGGGTGGGCGGGAGTTCCGTCACCACCTCCTCCTCCGCCTTTTCCAAATCCCGCCGAACCTTGGCGGACCCCAAGCGCCATGAGTGATGCCGAGAGCATTCCCCATTTTGCAATGTCGAGAAACTGCCTGCGATCCAGTTGGTTTTGCGTGATTTTAATTTTCATGCTCTTTTCCCAGAAGGAACGGGGCTCAAGCATGGGGAGTGCCAGCTTTCGCAATTTGCGGGGCATGGCAAAAAAAAAACGGGAAATGCCATCCGGCACTTCCCGTTTAATCTTTTCTAGTCTGAAGGGAGCCTGTGCTTAGTGTGCCTGCGCCTTGGTCTGCTTCATGACTTGGCGCTTGAGCTTTTCGCCGGTCATGTCGTCGAGGATGGCGAGAGCTTCATGGCGTAGGTCGTTTTCGTAAATAAAGCGGTAAAAATTTTCCATATCGGGGTGGTGCCGAAAGTTCTTGAACGATCCAGAAGCATCACCCGTGGTGGATGCCGCAGCGAGCGCTGCTTCGTTACCACCACTGCCTCGGGTGGAATGGCTTGCGGCGTCGGCGGCTTCTTCTTGCTCTTCAAGCTCTTCGACACTTGGGGCAGCCATTTCAGCGGCAGCTTCGAGGGCTGCTTTTGCGCCTTTTTTGTCGGCCTTGGCGGATGCCTTGACCAAGGCGGGAGCTGCGCTCTTGCCTTTTGCTTTGGCTGCGGGGGCTTTCTTACTGGACGGGGCTGCTTGTGCTTTTTTACTCATTTTCGTCTCCTTAACTTAAGTTTTCGATCTCATGCAAGTGGAGCTTGCTGACTTTGTGTTTCTTTTGAATTTTCAGAGGCAATCACCCCGTAACGATGCAGCTTGTTGTACAGCGTCTTGATCGTGATCTTGAGGCTCTGGGCCGCCTTGGTCTTGTTTCCCTGATGGAACGAGAGGGTCTTGAGGATATGGCTCTTTTCGACCTCGTCCATTGGAAGCCCCGCAGCATATTCAATCGAATCGGCCTTGAAGTTTGGAACCCTCATGCTGATGGGCAGGTCCTCGAGGCGGATCTCATGGTTGTCGGCCAAAATTTTAAGGCGCTCGACCATGTTTTGTAACTCGCGAATGTTTCCGGGCCATTCGTAGTTTTTGAAAACCTCAATGGCGCGTGGATCGACTTTACGAATCTGATGGGCGCCGCCCACGCGTGAATTTTTGAGAAAAAATTCAACGAGCATTCCGATGTCTTCTTTGCGTTTGCGCAGCGGAGGCATTCGGAGCGTGATCGTGTTGAGGCGGTAAAAAAGGTCCTCACGAAACCGGCCTTCGCGGACTTCGACTTCGAGGTCGCGGTTGGTGGCACTCACGACCCGAACATCGACGCTGATCGGCTTCTTTCCGCCGATGCGATAAAACTCGCCTTCTTGGAGAAAGCGCAAGAGCTTGGTCTGAATCCCAAGGCTCAGCTCGCCGATTTCGTCGAGAAAGATGGTTCCAGAATCCGCGGTCTCACAAAGGCCCATTTTCTGGGCGACCGCGCCGGTAAACGAGCCTTTTTCGTGCCCGAAAAGCTCGGACTCAAGAAGCGATTCTTGAAGGGCGCCGCAGTTTACCGTTACGTAGGGCTTGTCCCCGCGCTCGCTGCGAAAGTGCAGGCGGCGAGCGATGAGTTCCTTGCCGGTACCGCTTTCACCTTGAATCAAAACGGTCGCGGTTGTGGGCGCGATCTTGTCGACCATGGTGAGGACGTTGGCGATCGCCGGGCTGCTGCCGATGATTTCGGTCGCCTTGTTGTCCTGATTGACCAGGGTTTTAAGGGCTTTGTTTTCTTTTTGAAGGAGCACTTGCTGCTCTAGGATCCGTTCGTGCGCGCGTCGGAGCTCGAGCGTTTTTTCATCGACGGCAACCTGGAGCTTGCGATTGAACTGAGTGGCTTCGAGAAAAAGCTTTCGATTGGTGAAGGCTACCGCGAGCTGGGCTGCGACGGCTTCGATCGTGATCACGTCGTCTTCGTCAAAGGCATTGGTGTGATCGCTTTCGACGTTTAGGACGGCGACAGTTAGGCCATCTTTGAGGACTGGAACGGAGAGTTCTGCCTTGGAGTGGACCGGGAGAGAGAGGTCCGAGTAATGAGTGTCGGTGGAAATGTCGTTGGCGAGATAGCTTTTGCGGGTGGCGATGACTTGGCCGACGATGCCTTCGTTTTGAATCTTGTAACCGATCTTGAGGTGGCGCAGGTGTTCGCCGGCCTGAGCGCGAAGCGTTGCCGATGCGTCGCTGCCTACGCTCCAAATATTGATCGAGTAATAATTAAATTTGGACTGAATAAGATTGATGACTTCCTGGTGGAAGTTATCGGACTCAAGAAGGCCTTGAAGTCGGGTAGAGAGTTCGTTGAGCAATCGGAGCTGCACCGCTTGCTTTTTGAGAGATGAAGTCTCAGTTGCCATTCTTAAGTTTCTCGTCCCTTGCCCCGCGCTGTTGGGGCGTTTTTTACATCCTCGCTGATCGAGGACCCGAGAATTTATTTCTCGGCGCGACACGGAAACTATACTTTTTACATGGTCGGGTCAACGAGAATTTGAGCAGAAAGATCGGTTATTTTATTTCTACGTAAATTCAATAGCTTAAGGCCTGTCTGGAGTGGGCTTGTGTGGAGCTTGAATGGAGTGAGCGACCTTAGAAGGGGGTGGATAGAGGAAAACCGGGTCCCCTGAGGGTACTCAAAAATCGGTCGCCAATTACCGCGGAGCGTTATACACCCGATACCATGAAGTTTCGGGTGCTGCTTTGCCTCCCATTCCTGCTGGCCTTTTCGGGTCACGCTTTCGCAGAAAATTTCCTGATACCTACCTGCGACCTCAGGCGGGGCGATGCGACTTTTGCCAGCCTGACTGGAGAGCAGCTTTCAGCAAAAGCGAACATCTCCATCAAGAGACGAGATCACTGCGACGCGGCTTCGGCTCTTCTGGAGGTTAATCGCCGAGGTTTGGATCCGGCGAGCAAGCCAGCCCTATTCGAAAATATTTTTGGATCTCTCAAGGCCGGAAAATTTCTCAACGAGTACACCGCTCTCTTGATGGGCTTGAAAACTGAGCTCGCACAATTAGACATCGCGAAGATCAGTGAGGACCACGCCCGCCTCTATCTGCACTTTATCGGAAACGAAGGGACGCATCCGTATTCACAGTTTACGGTCAAGGGAAAGCCCTTGTTGCTGATCGATGAGGCAGAGATCTGCTTCAGGCTTTTTATTCTAAATTTTTCGTCGCATCCTTTTGCCGCTGAACTTCGCAAACAACTCGCCAAGCTCCACGATCAGCGCATCGTCGAAAAGATCGATTACATTTCTTTTTTTCGCCGCAGAGGCATCCCTCCCGACCTCACCACGCGGGAGTTCGAGCGGTTGGCATTGGTTTTATCGAAATCTCGCGATGCCAATCGTTTCATGCAGGGGGTCGCGTTTTTGGAATCGCTCTTGAGCGAGACCACTTATTCTTCTGAGCTCAGAAGTGAGATCCGCGGACTCATTCAAACGTCGAGTTATGACGAGTTGTTTACGCGAATTCGCGGACAGAAGCGCCGCGGACTCGTGCTCGAGGGAGGGGACACTGTCGCGCGTGCCGGACTTGAAGAGTTTCTTAGACAAAAGGGCGACGATCGCACCGTATTTTTGCCGATCAACAAGGATTTCAAACTCACGAGCACCCAAACTTTGGTGGGCCTCGGGGTCGTCGGAATCCTCATTGCCTTCGATGAGCCGATCAAACAGTTCATTCAACGCAACAAAGACGCAGGGACTCTCGATGGGTTGGCCCGTTTTGGTAATCATTTTGGCGATGCGAGCGGACTTGGGCCCCTATTGTTGGGGACGCTCGGAGTCGGCTTGGTGTTCGATAACCATGAGGCCAAAAATGCCGCAGTCTCCTCAATCGGTGCCATCCTCCTTGGCCAGCTTGCGGTTGAAACCTTAAAGTCAGCGACCCACCGGAGCCGCCCTGAGGCAGGAGCCGGACCGTTTGATTTTAAAGGTGTGGGCCTCGGATCCGATAACTCCTCATTTGCTTCGGGCCATTCTGCGGCAGCGTGGTCGGTAGCCAGCGTTTTTGCCGAGGAGTACGGCGATGAACACAAGTGGGTTCCGTTCGTTGCCTATGCATTTGCTGCCGTGACCTCCTACGCGCGAATGCACTACAACAAACATTGGGCAAGCGATGTCGCGATGGGCGCGATGATCGGATACATTTCCGGAAAGCTTTTTCACCAGTTCTACCGAAATACGTTCAAAGGCAGATTTGAAAACGTCAGGGTGAGTCCGATCATTGGGTTTGGAAGTGGCACGCAGATCGGAGTCCAAGTCGAGATTACTGAGCGAGTCTACGCGGATCTCAAGACATGGCCGATTGACATCGCCTACGATTTTCAGAAAACGGTGATCGAGATGCTTGGCCGCGATCCCGCCGAACTCGAGCGACTCTACGAAGAGATTTATCTGGAGTCTGCGTCCTAAGTTTCGTTCGGGTCTTGTTGTCTTATCCCCGCCGCCAAGTGTGAAATCTTTCGGCGAGTTTGAGTGCCCATTCAGGACGATGCGCCCGTAGCCATTGGCTTGCGGCTGATTTATTCATCTCAGCATAGGTCGGATAGATGTGGATCGTGCCCAGGATTTTTCTGAGTCCCAAACCATTTTTCATGGCCAGCACAAACTCCGCGATCGCATCACTCGCGTGCGCGCCGACGATGGTGACGCCTAAAATCCGATCGGTGCCGGGTCGCGTGAGAACTTTGATAAAACCATGCGTCTCGCCATCAGTGATCGCCCGATCGAGATCCGCGAGCGGGTAACGGGAGACTTCGTGCGGAATTTTTTTCAGCCGCGCTTCGCTTTCATTGAGCCCGACGCGCGCGATCTCGGGATCCGTGAATGTTGCCCAAGGGATCACGCTAGTGTCGGCTTTAAATTTTTTAAAGGGATTCAAGAGTGAGTTGATCGCCGCATACCAGGCTTGGTGAGC
>CAMBEX010000047.1 GCA_945865865.1 Bdellovibrio sp. ZAP7 | reverse complement strand
TTGCGGCGCGCCTGTACGGCGTGTAGTTCGGACATGGAGTGGTTCCTTTTCTGGCCGGATGGTCCGGCCGGTTGAGTTTTCTTTCAGCGTTGCAGCCGAGAGAGTGAACCACTCAACTTTCAATTTCAACTAACCTGGGGACAACGCCGGCGAGAGGCCTTGGCATAAGAAGACTATGGCGAGCCGCGGGAGGCCTGACAACCTAAACCGCTTTTACAGAAATAGCGGCCTCAAAACGACCAAGCCAGGCTGGCAAAATAAGCGGCAATGTAATTGTAGTGCGCCTGGAACCGCAGCCCCCTTAGGACTTCAAGGCCCATTCCCGCAGCAATTCCGGAGCGAATCTCGCTTGAGCCCAAGTCACCGAGTGAAACCCCGTATCCAGCAGTAAATTGGGCCATTCCCAAGTCGAACCCAAAAGCGGGCTTAAGGCTTTTTTGAGAGAAGTCACGATCCGTAGCTCCATCAATCACCAGGGTCACCTGTCGAGTCACGTCGATCGAAACGCCGACTCCAAAGATATCTGAAGCGCTGCGATCCAGCAGATTTTTGGCGACAACGCCGACTCGAAATGCGCCCCCAGGATTAGTGAGCAGGCTTAGGTCCGAGCAGCTCAGTCCAAGCGTGTTCTCGTAGCTGGCTCCACAAGTAAGTCCTGCAGCGACGCCAGTGCCCGGCAGCAATGCGGCAAAACCGAAAGCAGAAGTTTGAGTGCCCGTGTCTTGGTCCTTTCGAAAATCCAGGGCTCCGGCTGCGGCACCGCCACCCGCAAAAAGACCATACGAATAAAAAGATCCACTGGAGGACGAATCACCGGCCCCCGTCATGACGCCCAATGCGCGGTGTGAAATGAGGCCCGCGGAATTTTCCCGGAGTGCGTTGGGTGCCGATGGACTAGAAAATCCAGCGCCCAGGCTGAGAGATCTCTGCGTGGTGATGGATCGCGCATTTGCATCCAAAGAATAAATCACGAGAGAAGCCGATAAAACGATGAGGTTGGCAAGCCGAAGCGTGGAGATCTTCATAGATCGATATTTTATCGGGACAGTGCGCAGATGAGCAAGGGGTTAGCGGTTGCGCGACTCTGCGGCGCTCATCGTGTTTTGAAGCAAAAGGGCAATCGTCATAGGCCCAACGCCTCCGGGCACAGGCGAAATGGCGCTCGCCCGGTTTGAGGCCGACCGAAAATCCACGTCACCCACAAGTTTTCCGTCAGCCGACCTGTGAACGCCAACGTCTACAACCACTGCACCGCTCTTAATGTGCTCTTCTGAAATCAGCCCGGGATTTCCGGCGGCCACGATCAGAATATCTGCTTGGCGGGTCATGGCCTTGAGGTCGGGCGTCTTGCTGTGGCAGTGAATCACTGTGGCGTCCCGCTGTAACAATAAGCTCGCCATCGGTTTTCCGACGATGGCACTCCGGCCCACAACGCACGCAAGCTTTCCACCGAGAGAGATGGCGTAGTAATCGAGTAAGGCCAAAATTCCAGCGGGCGTACAGGGTCTGAAAGAGGCTACTCCGAGAGAGGTTTTGCCAACGCTTTCTGGATGGAGGGCGTCCACATCTTTTTCGGGCGCGATCCACATCATCGCACTCTCCTCAGAATAACCGCGCGGCAAGGGGCGCTGAAGGAGGACTCCATCAATTCTTGGATCGCGATTGAGTTCAGTAATCTTTGCCTCTGCAACAGCCGGGGGAGTGCCCGAGTCCAGATGAACGACGCGGCTTTCCATTCCCAAGGAGCGAGCCTCGTCCGCTTTCTTTGATGTGTAAATTACGCTCGCGGGGTCATCGCCGATTAGCACTACGGCAAGTCCAGGGGCGCGTCCGTGTTTGGCGGTAAAGGCCACGACGCGCTTTTGGAGAGGGCCGCGCATGGCATCGACGACGGGTTTTGCCGATAAAATGAGCATCAGTGAAATCATTACCCGACTCTCTTCAAAGAGGTAAGATTTTCCTCGTTGTAGAACTTTTTTGCCTAGGCGGGAAGATTCTGCCCACCCGTAACCGCGCGGCACCTTTTTGACAGCACATCTGTTTTGCGTGTTTTTCTGCCTGAAACCTGCGGGATCAGGAGTGTTTTTCAAATTTTAAATTTTGGCGGGAGTGAAGTGCCTAAAGTTTTTTGCCGGGCATGACGATTGCTCTTATTCCCCAACGTGAGCACACGAGTGCTTACAGGGGGAGAGTAATAACTTGGCTAGTGGAATCTGGACATCCACATCGGGCGCAGCCGTACAGGCCCAAAATGTTGACATGATCGCGAACAATCTCGCGAATGGCGACACTCTTGCGTTCAAAAAGGATCTTCCCACATTCAAAGAGTATCTCGCTTCTGTTGAGCGCGAAAAAGAGGGCGTTGATGTTCCTCACGGCCAGGTCAAGGATAAGGACTTTTATCCGATCGACGGAAAAGACCAATCCTTCGTGATCCTAGATGGCACGTACACTAACTTTAGGCAGGGACACTTGCGGGTGACCCAAGGCGCGCTTGATGTCGCAATGGATGGCCCGGGATTTCTGGAGGTCAGCACTCCGAATGGAGCGCGATACACGCGTCAGGGAAGCCTAAAACTCGCAGCAGACGGTAGACTTGTAACTACGGACGGGCACCCTGTGCTTGCCGCAGCCCCAGCGAACACCGCGGTAGGAGCTGCGGCCCCCGTTCAGGGAGCTCCAGATGCGGCGAGGTTCATTAATCTTCGAGACATTGGAAAGCGCGTGAGCATCACTCCCGAGGGAGAGCTCTACGCCGGGGACGAACTCATTGCCCGATTGAATGTGGTGGAGTTTCAAAATCTCAACGGCCTTCGCAAGGCCGCAGGTCAGCTCTTTTTGAATAAAGATCCCGCGAATGTCGTGGCCCCTCAGCGGACACAGGTGAGGCAGGGAATGCTTGAAACCTCCAACGTGAATCCGGTGGAAGAGATGACTAATTTAATTAGAGCCAATCGCCTTTTTGAACATGACTTGAAAGCCATGAAGACGATGGGCGACCTGATGGGCAGAGAAGTCAATGACATCGGAAAACTATAGTGACGAGAACGGTTGAGGAGCAGGAATGATTCGAGCACTTTCAGCAGCAGCAACAGGACTTGAAGCTCAGCAAGCAAACATTGAGCGCATTTCCAACGACCTCGCCAACGTCAACACGGATGGCTACAAGCGCAGCCGCACGGAATTTAAAGATCTCATGTACGAAACGGTGAAAGAAGCGGGCTCGGCGCTCGGCGCAGGCGCACAGTCGCCGGTGGGAATTCAGCAAGGACTTGGAGTGAAGGTGGGAGCGTCCCATAAAGTTTTTGAACAAGGCCCGGCCCGGATGACCTACCACCCCTTCGATCTCATGATTGAGGGGCCCGGATTCTTTCCGGTGCAAAGCCCAAATGGAGACGTGCTTTATACGCGGACGGGGGCTTTTCATCGCGACTCCACAGGACGGATTCAACTCTCTAACGGAGCGCGGCTGATTCCAGAAATGGTGGTTCCACCCAATGCGGTCAATGTCACGATCGCCTCGAACGGAGAGGTGAAGGCAGTCCTTCCTAATCAAGGAGAGGCCGTGCTTGGACAGATCCAGCTTTTAACTTTTCAAAATGACGAAGCACTGAGCGCTCAGGGCGACGGCCTTTACAGGGCCACGCTCGGAAGCGGAGCCCCGCTGCAAGGAATTCCCGGAGAAAACGGATTGGGAATGATTCAGCAGGGAGCGCTTGAGGGCTCGAATGTAAACGTAGCCAACAGCATGGTCGAAATGATTCAGACCCAGCGTGCGTACGAAATGGGAACGAAGATGATGGGAATTGCGGACCAAATGCTTGGAGCAACAGCAAATATTAAGTAGTGATTTTTGTCGGCGCAGTACTGGCCAGGAGGGCCTAGGGCTTGTTTGAACTGAATAAACTAAAAATATTTTCGGCCGTGATGATTGCTGTCGCTATGGGCTCGACTCAGGCGCGTGCTCAAGCGCCGGAGCAGCGGCCTTCGCAGATATTGCAAACGCTGATTCGCGATGAGCTTTCTAAAAAAATTGCGGACTCACGCGTTGAACTTCGCTCTGACATTTCTTGGGTGCAAAAGCCGCTTCAGTCAGCAGCCCAAAGCGTTTCGCTGATCGAAGAGAATGCGCGCGGTGAGGCGCACTTTTTGGCACGCGCAGCAAGCGGAGAGGTGGCCGAGGGATGGGTTCGCTTTTCGGCGTGGCTTTCCGCCCCCGTCGCTATTCGAAGAATTCTCCCAGGAGAGCGGCTGAGTTCTGACCTGTTTTCGGTTCGTGAGGTTGATGTTTCAGTGGGGCTGAACCGTGAATATCGAGGCGCAATTTTGCCCGCAAAAACTGACTTTTCGACGCTCGAGGCCCGCCAAACCGTGATGGAGGGTACCTTTCCGGTGAGCAATGGTGTCCGCAAAATTCCGGATGTTCGAAGCGGCGATGCGGTGCGGCTGCATATTGTTTCAGGCGCTTTGGTCTTGTCCACCCAAGGGACCGCCACCGAGGCGGCGTACCTGAATAGCCGCGTTCGCGTGATCAGCGCGAAAAACAAACGCGAGTTTGTGGGCGAGCTTAAGTCTGACGGCGTAGTGGAGGTGCGGTTGTGAAAAAAGCTATTGCCGCATTGACCTTGCTAATTTTTACGAGCGGCTGCGCACAGCTCATGGCAAACCTTCGCCGCGATCTCGACGACAGTGAAATGCAGGACGGCCCCACCGTCGGAGGAGTTTGGCCTGAGGCTGGCTATCTCAGCGAAGAGGGTTTTGCGGAGCCAGATCGCTATGCGGCGGTTGGACACACGGAGCGCGCACCTGCATCCGAAGCCGCGGAAGAACCTGAAAGCGTAGGCCCGCGCTGGTCAGGCCGGGGCAGCCGTGAGGAGACACGTGGAAACCAGTATCGTGATTTTACCGGAAAAGGCCGCACTCCGGCCGCCGAACAAAGTATCTACCACGACGCAGACGACTTGAAGAAGTCTCGCAGGACCACTCGGCGCGACTTCGTGGATGAATCGCAGACGGACGGTTCTCTCTGGGCGGGAGACGGTCAGACAAACTTCTTTTTTTCAAAAAACAAAATCCGCGGCGAAGGCGACATCGTCAACGTGAAGGTGGGCGACGAGCTTCTGAGGGACACGGCGCTCGAACTTAAACGAGGGCTTTCGGATCGAGAGCGTGATCTTGAACTTACCGAGGCCCAACTTCGATTGGGCGGAAAGGGCGCGACCCCAGGCGACAAAAACAAAGACGCCGTTGCCACCTCTGCGGCATCCGCGGCGCGCGCGCCGGCTGGTGACACAAAGTCAGAGAAGGCATCCAAAGCTGACGCCGAAGAGCAGCAGGCGACCTACTCAGACATCGATGTCTCACAGAACATGGGGTTCAAGTCCGGAGATTTGGTTTTGGCTGAGGTGGTTCAGCGCTACCCTAATGGAAACTACAAAATTCGCGGTACCAAAAAAATTAGCTACCGTGGAACGCAAAGGCTCATGACTTTGGTTGCGGTCGTTAAGGGCGCAGACATTAACGAAGAAGATCAAGTGGACTCAGGAAAACTTTATGAATATCGGCTCGAAGTCGTTCGCTAAATCGCTTTATCCGGTGCTGGCCCTCGCGCTATTTTCGGCGCAGCCTGCGCACGCTGTTAGGCTCAAGGACCTGGCATCCGTCAAAGGCGTTCGCGAAAATATCTTGATTGGTTACGGCGTTGTTGTCGGCCTAAAGGGCACTGGCGACTCGAGCGCTGAGGTGACCGGGCAATCCCTCAATCGACTCTTCGGCAAACTGGGCTTAGATGTTCAGCAAAATGCGGCGATCAAATCAAAAAATGCTGCAGCGGTAATCGTGACCGCAAAACTTCCGCCGTTTGCCCGTGTGGGCAATCGGATCGATGTCACAGTGAGTTCGATTGGTGACGCCGGCAGCGTGGAGGGCGGAGTGTTGCTCGTGACTCCACTGCGCGCCGGAGATCAAAACGTATACGCCGTAGCCCAAGGCCCAGTCAGTATAGGGGCCGTTGCTGATGGAACGACCAAAAATTTTCCAACCGTCGGCCGAGTCGTGGCCGGAGCCACAATTGAAAAGGACCTGGAAACAAACTTTGCCGGAAAGAAAAACTTTCGTCTCGCGCTTCATAATCCTGATTTCACGACCGCCGCACGTGTTGCGACCGTGATTAACGGCGAGCTTGGAGGAAGGTTTGCGAGCGCACGAGACAGCGGAACGATCGACGTTGTGGTTCCGTTTAATTACGACGGAAATTCGGTGGAGCTTCTGGCTGTGATCGAAAAGATTCAGATCAACGTCGACTCGCGTGCTCGCGTGGTCTTGAACGAGCGCACGGGCACAGTGGTCATGGGCGAGAAAATTCAAATTTCGCCGGTAGCCATCGCGCACGGTGAGCTCTCGATCGAGGTCAAGGGAGACGCAAAAAAAGGCCGCCCCGAAAGAGTTACGGAGCTGAAGTCCGGTGCAAATGTTGCGGACCTGATCAAGTCACTCAACGCGCTGGGAGTACAGCCGAAAGATTTGACAGCAATTTTTCAAACGCTCCGAGAAGTCGGCGCGCTTCAGGCAGATTTGGAGATCATGTGATTCTTTGGAAAGATTTTATGTTGGATGATCGATTTGGTCCTCTGCTGATAAACTCAGCCGAGGAGGGCGCTCAATCGTTGAGCGCCGATACAAGTAGTCGCAAGGTGAGGATGGGTTGCTCGGGTGTCATGGAAGATGCCGGTGGCGAACAAATCCAGGAAACAGGACAGGAAAGACGGCCTGCTAGGATGGTGGGTAAGTCCAGTCTTGATTCAAGTCAAGCTCGCATGGAAGCGGGCCGAAGCGAACCAACCTCTTTGCGGCAGAGGGGGGAGGCGTGAGTCACTCCGTAGGAGCGCCACGCCTTTCCCCCTCCCCCTTAATCGCGTCGCAAACGCGAGAGGGTCGATCGAGTATGAGTGCCAAGCATTTGGCGGATTTGGATTCGGCGCCGACTCCGGATCGACGCCTTCCTGTAGTGGATAGATCAGCAGTGGATCCTCAGACGCTTCAGGCGGCCGAGGGAATGGAAGCGATGTTCTTGGACTATATGATGAAAACCATGCGTCAAAGCGTTCCCAAAAACGAGATGATGCCCGACTCTGCTGCAGTGGATGTTTATCAAGGAATGTTGGATTCTGAGTATGCTCAGACAGCCGCACGCGCAGGCGGCGTGGGGCTTGCCGACCAGATTATTGCTTATCTCGAGGCAGGGCGATACAATCCAAAAAGCGGGCAGACTCCCGCTCGGCCGGGTCATGGATACGATTCGGCGGGAGCAGGAAGCGCGGGAATAAGTAACGGCAGGACAGTCCGTACAGGAGGTACCGATGAGAGTCAGTCAGAGCACCAGTAATCAAGTTCAGAGCAGCGAAACCACAGGCGCAAAAAAAACCGAGCGCACGCAGCGCGATCAGGGCGGCGCAGAGGCCAAGAAAGCCGCGAATATTGATTCAGGCGCGGTCAATGCGGAGATTTCAGGAAAAGCGCGCGAATTTTCAAAAGCCAAGGCGGTCGCGTCGAGCGCGCCGGATGTGCGAGAAGAAAAAGTCGCAGAGCTCAAGCGCAAGATTTCCGAAGGTAAGTACCAGGTCAACGCCGAGGCACTTGCTGATCGAATGGTCGATGAGCATATGGCCAGCGGAATTGGCTGAAATTTTGATGTTTTCGGGACAGTAGGTCCCGTCGATATTCGAATTAACCGTTGAGCGATCATGGAGGATTGCGAAATGGCCACACAAGATCTCTATGCGGTGCTGCAAAAGCTTTTGGGTTTGCATCGTCAGTTACTCGAAACGATTCGTCACGAGCGGCAGGCGCTCATTTCCGCAAACACCGGAAACATTCAAGAAGCCGCACACGCCAAGCAAGCGCTGATTGAGACCATTCGTCAGCAAGAGGTTGAGCGGCTCAAGATAACGGGGGCGCTTGCAATTGCTTGGAAGAGGCCTCTACGCGAGCTGACCCTCTCAAATGTTATCATCATCGTTCAGGAAAAAGACCAGAAGACGGCAGAACAGCTTCGCAGCGTCTACAGTGCGTTGACTCTTCTCATTCAGAGAATCACCGATCAAAATCGCGACAATCAGGTGTTGGTCGAAAAATCTCTGGAGCACGTTCACAGCATGAAAAAAAATGTTTTGGGCGAGAGCGTGCCGCGGTCAAACACCTACTCGGCCAAAGGGCAGCGAAGCGCGCCGCAGTCGGGGGCACGATTGATTTCTCAGGAGGTGTAAGTGAGCAAAATGGTATTGCCGAATGTGATGCATACGGGTCGCTCGGGGATGACCGCCGCTAAGGCAGCCATCTCCACGGCGGGCCATAACATCGCAAATGCAAATACCGAAGGCTACAGCCGTCAGCGAGTTCAACAGGCGTCCGAGGCACCTTACGGCGCAGCAGGATCTAAGACACTGATCGGTCATGGAGCAAGGATCGCGCGCGTAGAGCGACTTAATGATCAGTATATTGAAAAACAGATTCGTAATAACGGCCGAGACCTTGCGAACAACGAAGAGAAGGACATCGTCCTTAAGCAGGCCGAAGATGTTTTCAACGAAATGGGCGGCGAGGGCCTCAATCGCGTGATGTCGCGATTTTTTAACGAATTCAGAAAACTCGCCAACGAACCTGAAAACGAAGGGGTTCGGCAGGCGGTACGCGAGTCGTCTCAATCACTGGTTAACGATTTTAGACGCCTTCGGAGCGGGATTGAGGACATTACTCGCCATGCGGACGCGCGAATCGAGTCTCATGTCGGCGAGATGAACGCGATCGCCGAGGAAATCAAAGACCTGAATGTTCGAATCAAGGCCATGGAGCTGGGTGGCGCGTCGGCAAACGATCTGGGCGATAAGCGCGATTTACTCCTGAAAAAACTTTCGACCTATGCCGACCTGTCCATGCATCAGGACAGCGGTGGCGGTTACATCATTGACGTTAAAGGCGTGGGACCGCTTGTTGTGGGCGGGCAGACCGAAAAGTTTTCTGTTCAGCGCTCACCCGCCAACGACGAAGGAAAGCCTGAGGGCGGCTTCGACATCATCAGTTCATCCAACGTTCGCGGAAACGTCACCCATCAGCTCAAGAGTGGAAAACTCGGTGCGCTAGTTGAGGCGCGAGATCAAGTGCTCGGAACCATGCTGAGCCGCCTCGATGAACTAGCCTTTCAGGTGTCCCAGTCAGTCAACGAAATTCACCGAAGCGGATTTACACGCACCGGATTTCAGGGTGTTGATTACTTTAAGCCGCTCCAACAAAAGCAGGGTGCTGCGGAGTTTTTTGATCTTTCGGACGCGGTCCAGGCGAGCGCGAACAACATTGCGGCTGCGGCAACCCCGGATTCGCCGGGCGACAACCGAGTCGCCATTGCGATTTCAGGAATTCAAAACCATCAGCTTATGAACGACGGGCAGACGAGCGTCGATGATTTTTACAACTCGATCGTAAGCGAGGTGGGTGTTGCCGCCGCGAAAAACCGGTCGTCGCTGGTGCAACACAAGGACATCATGAATCAGCTCGGGAAAATGCGCGAACAGATCTCGGGCGTCTCGATCGACGAGGAAACGACCAATTTAATGCAATATCAGCACGCATTCGATGCGTCGGCGAAAGTGATTCAGATTGCCGATGAGCTGATGAAAACAGTTTTGAGTTTAAGGGGATAACGGGGGCTTTGAGTGAGAGTCACTGAACACACCAATTTTGAAATTGTTCGCGACAGCATCGCTCGTAGTAAGGGGCGCATGGAAAAGCTGCAGCAACAATCCGCCACGCTTCGCAAGCTGAACACTCCGTCGGATGACCCGGTGGGGGCCGCAAAGGTATTGGAGTTAAGGACTGACAAGATGAACAACGACCAATTTCAGATGAATGCCAAGATGGCCGAGACTTATCTCAACAACACGGACCACGCGCTGAGTGAAATGGCTGAGGCGGTCGTCCGGGCAAAAGAGATCGCGCTTAACCAATCCAGCGGCGCCAGCGCGAACGAAGATACTCGCCTCGGGATCGTCGAAGAGGTCAATCAGCTGTTTCAGCATTCAGTCGGAAGCGCCAATCGCCGAATCGGAGATAGGTATCTTTTTGGGGGCTACAAAACCAACCGGCCCCCGGTTGATGTCGATGGCCGGTACCAAGGGGATGACGGGCAGATGATGGTAGAGATCGCGCGGGATGTCTTTCTAAGTATGAACGTCCCGGGTCTCGATGCCTTCAATACGCAGCCCAAGGGGTCCTCTGATGGTGGGCGAGTGTATGGCCAGGGACGGGGACTCGCCAATCAGGAGGGCGCACCACAGCCTGAAAACGTGAATCTTTTTGATGAGCTGCAAAACCTCAGGATCTCGTTACTGACCGGCGACCAGGACGGGATTCGCGGCACTCTTGAGCGATTTGATCAGCTACACGCCAAGCTTGTCGCAACGCGATCAAAGGTTGGCTCTCGAATTCAGGGGCTCCAGTCTACCGGGCAGGCAATCGAGCGGCATAACATCACCAATGCCGAACTGAGTTCCTCGATCGAAGATGCGGACATGGCACAGGTCATGAGTGACCTCGCCAAGGAGGAAACGGTTTTTAGAAGCTCTTTGGCGAGCTCACAAAAACTCATTCAGCCCACTCTGATGGATTTTCTCAAGTAGGTTAAGGGAGTTGTTGCGCGCCGAGGGGCGTTGGATTATACGTTTCTTCGGTAAAGGAATACCCGTCTGGTCAGCGCGGGCATAGCCGCGAAAAGAGATGGAGATCTTTAGTTTATGTTAGTTCTAACCCGGAAGTTAGGGGAAAGCATCGCCATTGATGACCACATTAAAATTGTGGTGGTTCAAATCAAGGGCAAGCAGGTGCGTCTAGGAATTCAGGCGCCCAAAGAGACAAAAATTCATCGCGAAGAGGTTTACACTGCCATCCGCGAATCCAACGTTGAAGCCGTTAAGGCGCCCGCTGCAATGGAGCGGGTCTCCAAAATCCTCAAAGGTTAGTATTGGCAGATCCCGGTTTTTGGGATTAATTTAAGAGAGGCAGAATTCGAGCGGGGTGCAGGCCCGTCGGGTGTCTCGGGACTTAAATCGAAGAGTCAAAAAGAGGGATCAGGGCGTGATCATTAAAACAGGACGTTTTGGACAGCTCACCATTGGTAACCTTGAAAAAGTAACGATTCCGGGAGGAATCCTTGGGTTTCCAGAATACAAAGAATTTTGCCTGGTCGATCCAGGTGACGACACGCTGATCTTGTGGCTGCAGTCGCTCGACAATCCTGAGATTGTCTTTCCAATTCTTGAACCCAAAATCTTCAGAACCGCCTACACCGCGCGTCTTTCCGCCGCGGAACTGCGAGAGCTCAGGCTCGAAAATATCAATCAGTCAGCGGTATTCAGTATTCTCACCATTCCAGAAGACGTGACCCTGATGACGGCCAATCTGAAGGCCCCTCTGGTCATCAATCTTAAGGAGCAAGTTGCAAAGCAGGTTGTGCTCCAGGAAAATGAATACAGCGTTAAACACCTCATGTTTAAGGAACTGCGCGCCCATCTGTTGACGATTAGCGCACAGCAAGCGCGCACAGAGTCAGCCCGAGCAACCGCGGTCGTTTCAATTCACGACATCCCGCCATCCATGACGGTAAGAGCGCTTCAGCCTTAGTTTCGGCAAAGGCTATTTTCGCTGCGTTCGAGATTCCTTTGCCATCTCCAGATAGGAGTGGGCCTCGCGATTGGCAGGTTCTGTTTCGAGAGCCGTTTCCCATTCGAGTTCGGCGTCCAAAAGATTTCCCTGACTATAGTGCAGAAGTCCCAACTGAATCCGCGCAGGAATGTAGTTCGGATTTTCATTTTTAAGCTGTTGAAGCTCCTGCATAGCGCGACTCAAGAAGCCCTTTTTGGCGTGGGCTTTTGCACGACGAATTCTAATATCCAAAGCAGTGGGATCCAGTGCGGCGGCCTTTGAATATTCATCGACGGCCTCGTCATAGCGGCGATATCTGAAGTAGAGGTCAGCAAGTTCTAGGTGCTTGACTGCAAACTTTCGATCAATAGCCTGCTCAATGGAGCTGCCCCGGCGGTGTGCAACGGACTGGTTGGCTCCCTCAAATACACGTTTGGCATCGTCGTATTTTCCGATGTCATTAAAAAGGACAGAAAGACAAATCGCCGCGTCGGTGTGCCGAGGTTCGATCGCCAGGGCCTTTTTTAATGAATCAACTGTTTGGCTCATACGCCCTTGCATGAAGTGCAAGACGCCCATGAGATAGTGGGCGTCCGCGCTCTGCGGGTCCTGGCGGAGCTTTTCGTCTATTAATCGGCCCGCCTGGTCAAACTCCCTGCGCTCCAAAAAGTTCTGAATCTGGCGATCCGATTGCGTGCCCCGTGAATCGTTCATGGTTGTTTCTCAATCTGCACAAGCTTTTCCTTGGCTTCCTGAGCAGCCTGAGTGTCCGGATACTGTGAGATCAGTTTTTTGAACCGGTTGCGCGCAGACTCCCGGCGTTCACGAACGAGATAAAAGTTTCCTACGTAAAGCTCTTTATTGGCGAGGCGATCTCGTAGCACCTGAATATCTGCGCGAGCTTCTGCGGATTCAGGAGCTTGCGGAAAGCGCTTTTGAAACTCCTGATAGGTCTCAAGCGCTTTGCCCGCCGAAGTCATGTCTCGGGCAATGTTTTCGGGGGTGTCTTTGAAATATGATTTTGCGGTTCGAAACAGCGCATAAGCCACTTTTTCGTGTTTTGGGTGAAGATCGCAAAAGGTCTCGTAAGTTGCAGCGGCTTCTGCGTATGCCTCTTGAATGAAGTGGATGTCAGCAAGCTTCAGCTGAGCCTCCACGGCATAGTTTGAGTAAGGAAACTTGTTTCTAATGGAGCGAAGTTTGTCGGTAGCGGTTTGAAAGTAGTCGTTTTTAATGTCGTCCTCGGCCTCTTTGAAGAGGGCCGCAGGGTCGCTCTCATCCACGTCTTTACCCGCACACCCAAATACAGGGACAAACGTGAGCGCGAGAAGAAACGAAACGAGTGCCGCGCGGAAATAGTTCATACTTTGTGTCTAGATCAGCCGCCCCATAAGAGCAACAAGGCTGCTTCGGGAACCCATCCAATTTTTTCACCGTGAAATCGGATTTGCCGCCATGCTCCCGGAGGCCTTACCGGCGCGCTACCGATTGGGCTTGCGTTCGAGTCGGTGACCCACACGGTTGCGCCCTCATCCATTCGGCCGAGCTCCAGGTTTTCCTCGCCCGGCGCGCTTCGAACGGGTCTAGACTCAAGCGCAACCGCGCGATGTTTCTGGTTGATCGAGTTTTGGGCCAATGCGGCAGCGAGGCTTAGGCCAAAGGTAAGGACAGCTAAAAATCCGGCAGGAGACTTCAGGCCCGCCAGCGGACCCGCGTCTTTCCTTGGCTTGCGTAAAAGCAGAAAGCAGAGAACGAAGAGTGAGGCTCCAAGTGCCGCACGGAGCTCGTCGATGGGGAGGTGAGTGAGAGAGATTTCGAGCCAACCCGAAGCCGGGTTCATGCGGGCTTCACCAATCTGGCCCGAAAGGGCCTGGCGAGCGATTTCCAAATTTCTCAAAATTTCAGGATCTCGACGATCGAGACTTTTGGCTTTCTCTAGGAAGGCGACAGAACTTCCGGGCCGACCCAGATGGTAGTGAATAGTCCCAAGATTATAGAAATAGGAAGGATCGTTTTGGCGGGAGCCGGCCTCTGCCTGAAGCTGAGTGAGGGCAGAGGCAAGAGCGTCGGTGCGAAGCTCCGGGACAGAAGGGCTTTGAGCAGCCTCAGTAAGTGGGATTGTGAAAGGGTTTAGAGGCGCACATAAAAAAAAGGCAATAAGCCCGACCAGGGCGAACCGGAGAGGCCCTCGGCAAAACCGAATAAGCGGCATTATTTGTGGCCACATGGACCCAGGTTGCCGCGATGAAGCTCACCTTGCAACAAAAATAACCACAT
>CAMBEX010000046.1 GCA_945865865.1 Bdellovibrio sp. ZAP7 | reverse complement strand
CGTCCACTCCCCGGGTGAAGCGATCAAAGAGTTTTTCGATCTTTTCTTTAGAAATTCCAATCCCGCCATCTCGTACCGAGAGAAGGACATGGCTTTCACCTTCTCTCTTGAGAGAGAGCGCCAATGGTGTATGGGCTCCATACTTTGCGGCATTGGAGAGCAGGTTTCCGATGACTTGATAAATGCGGCTCGCCTCGACTAAAGCGGTGACGCCCGGCTCAACGCTCAAATCAAAGGCACACCCTGACTTTTCCACCAGTGGGCGCATGTCCTCAGCGGCGGACAAGACTACCGCTGAAAAATCGCACTTCTCAAGTTCCATGGGCAAAGAACCCGAGTCGAGCCTTGAGATGTCGAGGAGTTGATCCATTAAGGTAGTACATCGAGCGATCTGATTCAGGGCCTTTTGAAGAGTAGATTTCACCTGATCGCTAGAAACCTCATGATCCAAGATCAGATTGAGCAACAACTGGAGCGACGTAAGCGGTGACCTCACATCATGAGAAACCACCGCGAGAGCCTCGTTACGAAGTCGCACGCCCTCAAGCGCGCGCTCCAAAAGCTTAGAATTGTCGATCACCAGCGCGATACGCCGTCCCACTTCTTGGGCGAAAGCAAGATCCTGCTCGTCTGAAATCGAGTCCAAGCGCAATACCGAAAATGTTCCGAGAACCTTTCCGCGCGCGATCAGCGGCACGCAAAGATAGGATCGAAGTTTCATTCTCTCAAAAAACGCCGCGCTTCCTCCACCCTGTAAGGGCTGCGCAAGCTGATCGGTGCTGAACTCGGCAATCCACTCAGCTTGGCCGGTGGCAAGCACACGCACTGGATCCGCTCCCGAAAAACGGACGGGAGCTTCGGCGAGGCACTTTTTAAATTCAGCCAAGTTTTCGGGCGAATCCGAAGCAACGGCCAAACTCTGAAACCCCTCTGCCTCGTTGAGACCAGCGACCGCCACGACGCCGATTCCGCCAAATCGTGCCACAAAACGGTTGAGCACCTCCTGCGTCACTGAGCCCGGGCTCTCAGCCTGTGAGACCAGCCCCCCGATCTCCGCCAAAAACTCTGCCCTACGCTCGGATTGAACCCGACTCGTGATATCGACAAACGTCGAAACTCCCGCAGTCAAATTTCCACCCCTATCCATGACGGGTGCGCTATCCACGCTCAGGTGCCTCTGACGTCCATCAGGCAGTTTAACCACCAGATGTTCGGCGAGAATCGACTCTCGGCTTCGAAAAACCCGCGCCATGGGCCAGTCCTCACGACCATACGCCTTACCGTCAGGTTGAGTGACTTCATACTGTCGGTACTCCACCAATCCATTCGGAGCGCGGTAGGTCTGACCAGAAAGTTTCGTCACGTATTCATTTCGGATCAAAAACTTTCCGGTTGGAAACTCCGCGACAATGACTCCGCAGGGAAGTTGCTGGAGAATGGTATTGAGCCACTCGTCACCCGATAGCTTCTGGAGGCTCTCATCCGTAGAATTTTGGAAGGTGATCAGGAGTGCTGCCTCTCGACTGAGTGAAGATCGATCACCCAAGTTTTCACGCGTAAGGGGCAAAAGGTGTAAATCCAGTTTTCCGCCCAGATTTTTTCTCATGGGTGCTGGAATTCCAGAAATCAGTTCTGATTTTCCGGCGCCCGAAAGAGCGAGTACCTTCTTGAAAACTTCTGCAGCGGTGGGGCCGTCCAAGGCTGTCGTTAAGAGAGATTCAAGGGATTTTCCAACAGCAGTTTCCTCGTTCACTCCCAATACTTTTGAAAACTGACTGCTGAGCCATAGGCAGTTGAGATCTTTGTCGAGGAGGCTTACCGCGCCCTCGGCAACGCGCAAAAGCGCCTCGGATAAACTAGTCTCTTTTGAATTTTCCACGGTGCACCCGTTCCTTGGCTTTGACGAATCTCTGAAAACTCTCTAAAGATTGAGCTAACTGTTCTGCGAAAGCAAGCGCTTGAGGCGCGCGGAATCAGGCTCCACGAGCAACGTTCTGTTATGAGTGTACGAAGCCTCCGTCGAATCCTTGACGCGCTTTACGTATTTTTTGAACACGTAATCCACCTCGGTCTTTCCCCACTTTTCGCCGCCACTGTAATAAATCGTCAGCACAGCCGCATCGAGCAGAGTTTCGAGCGCGACGGACTTACCGGTTTGGGTTGGGATTAAAATATGCGAGCCGGGCCTTCCGCGAAGATGCATCCACACGTCATTGCCACGCGCGTGCTTGAAGGTGAGTTCTAAATTTTCGTCACGAGAACGCCCCACTAAGATCCTCATCCCATCACGGGAGACAAAAGTTTTTCCTAGCCACGCCACTCCCCGTTTTTTTTCGCCCCCTGCCCCTGCTCCCGCAGTAGGGACACCCACAGCTCCCAAACCCAAGCGCTGCTCAACCTGCTTGAGCTCCGACCAGTTTCGCTCCTCGACAAACGACCATGAAATACCTGAGAGCGCCGAGAGTTTTTCTCGAAAGCCGTCAAGCCGGGTCGTCGCCTCCAAGACACGCCTGGATTTTCGGCGGGCAAGAAAATAGAAACGCTCAACCTGTTCGCGAAGGTCGAGCCTTCGATCACACGGGATCAGCACCGTCTCTCCACTTACATAATCAGCTACGCTCCGAAACCCTTGCCCATCGATCGGTGGGTTTTCGTAAATAGAGGCCTTGAGCAAATCCGCAAATCGCTGATATTCGGGCTCCGAGTGACTCTGTGCGATAGCGGCCTCGGATTGGCGCGCGCGTTCTTCGGCAAGTTTGGACTGTTCGCGCACGGTTTTTTGCGCAAGCTTGACTCGCTCCTCAAACGCTTCCTGCTTGAGAGCGCTCTCGACTTCATGAAAATAGGTAAACGGATCCTGAAACCACTCTTGCCGGACGAGAACATCTGGAGGAGCGCGAGATCCGTCGGGAGCGACAAAGGCAGCGACCTTTTTGGACTCATCTCGGATCGTCCGACTCCGAGCCAAAATCGGCCACGAGGTCGCACCGCTCCTTCGCACCAAAAAAGCCTCAGGAGCAGCCGGAATCAGGCTCACGATGAGGCCGATTAAACCTTCATCGCCTCCCTCAAACCAAAGCGCCGCAATGCGCTCGCGAGAAAATGCTTCGACCGAGACGAGCTTGGTCCCTTTTAAATATTTTGAAGCGGCCTGATCAAACGGTGAGTGCGTGGCAGCGGCTGCAGCCTTGTGTCCCTTGCCATCGCAAAGCGCTAGACAAGGCCGCCGCGGCCGTACTCCGATTAAAAGCGCACGTTCTTGTCTGCGCCCGCTTAATCGAAGGACCCACTCACCTTTGACATAACCCCCAGGAAAACCGAGGCGTTCGGGAACGATCACCTTGTCGACAAAAAGGCCCTCCACCTCAGGGCGAATTTTATCAATGAGGAGAGCGAGTTCCTTGTAGTTTAGTGCAGGCCAAGGCGTTGGATCCAAGACCACTCCCTACTTTTAGAATGGAAGCATGATTCCAGCGGCAATCAACTCGTGGCTGACTTCTCCGCGAAGCCAGAGCGGAAGCTGCATGGAATGTTCTAGATTGAGGAGCGCGCCGGCCGCGAAACGAGGCAATACTTGAAACTGCTCGCCAAACCCTTTGCTCGTTACATTTCCGCCAACGCCACCTAGGCCATAAAAAATCCACTGGTCATCGAGCGTAAAATTCCAGCGCAGATGCAAACTGAACATGAACGCTGAACCTCTCGACACGGTCAGAGCACCCCCATGCGCTTCCATGTAAACTTGATTATTGATCTCGGGAGCAAACCCCTGGTTCAAAAGTTTTTTTGCGACGGTTCCAAGAATGGTGAACCCACCCGTGTTGTTCACCACTCCAAGCCCGGTCATCACGCCCAACTGAATTTGTTTTTCAGAAAGCGGGCTCTTCCAGGGCTCATACCCGCTCACATCCGCGAAGGCGCGCGAGTCAAAAAAAGTGAGTCCCAAAATCATGGCGAGTGCAATCAAAGTGGATTTCATACAGAAAATTTATCCCACCCGGGAAACAAGTGAAAGACGGTCGATGAGATTTTTAAGCATGCTCCCGGTTGCGCCCCAAATGCGATGGGGCCCTACCTCAAAGACATCCGTGCGGTAGTTGAGCTGACCCACTGTAAGGAGCTCTCGGCGATAAGTCGCGGGGTTCGCCAAGTCTGACAGCCTGAGCCAGACTGCCTCCGCAATTTCGTGTTCATTGAGTTTCAACGGAAGGTCTTCGACCGCCAAAGTCAAAACCCCTACAATCGGGCTCACCACAAACCGTGTCACGGTCCAGAGCGTTGGCAGCGAACCCACAATCGAAACCTGAGCCGGAGGAACCCCTGCTTCCTCCTCGGCCTCGCGCAGTGCGGTCATCTCAGGACTGGTATCTTGCGGATCCGTCATTCCGCCCAAAAATGCCATCTGACCCTTATGGGTTTCGACTTTTTCGGTCCGCAAAGTCACTAAAACCCTTGGATCGGCGTCCTGATTTGAAAAAGCCAAGAGCACGAGCACTGCCGCAGGAGTGCCCTCAGTCTGCGCGAAAAATCGGTCCTGGTAAGGGTGATCCAGCTTGAGTGCCTCCCGCAAACGGACCTCAAGTTGACCGCGAAGCTCAAGTTGCACAACGCCAACTTCCACCACGACCCAGGTTTGAACAACCTCAAACGTGAAAAAAACGCTGATCCATGCGATACGACTGGGACGATGAACAAAATTCACGGCCGCTGCCTGAACTGGGACGCCTCCACTCGTCAGGTGACATTACAAAACAGCGAGGGGCTCCACACACTCACGCTTTTAGGAGCTGCGCCTGAACTCGGAGCGGTTGTGGAGATCACGCTAGCAACGAGTCACTGTGAGATTTTGACCCCCAACCGCACATCCTCAAAAAGCACCCGGTTCACCCAAAGAATTCAAGACCCCAGACGCAAACGGGCCATCGCCATCCGCACACAAGTGGAGTCGGAGATCAGAAAGTTTTTTATCTCACGCGACTTTCTTGAGACGCGAACGCCGTTGCTGGTCCCTTGTCCCGGTATGGAAACTCATATTCGGCCCTACGCTCTGCAACAGGGCGGATTTTTGCCGACCTCACCGGAGTTCGCGATGAAACGTCTGTTGGTGGGCGGACTCGAGCGCATTTTTCAAATCTGCCCGGCCTTTCGATATGAACCCGTCTCCAATACCCATCAACCAGAATTCACCCTGCTCGAATGGTACCGCGCTTACTCCGATTACGAGCAGATCATGCGCGATACCGAAGAACTTTTTGAATCCATCGCGATGAAACTTTTCGGGCGCCCCGTCATCCCCTTTCAAGGAAACGAAATCAGCGTCAAAACACCTTGGCCCAGGGTTAAAATCCGCGATCTCTTTTTAGAAAAGTCGGGTGTCGATCTCGTGAAATCTCCCGCCGTCGCTGACCTTCGTCGTGAATGCTCGCGCTTAGGACTGCAGTGGGCCGAGCCTGACACCTGGGATGATCTCTACTTTCGAATCTGGCTCAATTTGATTGAACCCAAGCTCCCGTCCGATCGCGCCGTCTTTGTCACACGCTACCCGGCATCTCAATCCGCGCTGGCCGTCATCGACGCCGATCCTGACGGTTCACGCTGGGCGCGAAGGTTTGAGCTTTATGCGGGAGGCCTCGAGCTCGGTAATGCGTTTGAAGAGCTGACTGATCCCGTCGAACAACGCGCGCGCTTTATCAAGGACATGGACCTTCGCGAACAAACCTATGGTGCTGAATTTCCACGCTCACCGTTGGACGAGGACTTTCTTTTCGCACTCGAAGAAGGCATGCCACCCTCGGGCGGAATCGCCGTGGGTGTGGATCGCATGGTCATGCTTTTTGCCAACGAAACCGATATCGCCTTCACTCAGTGGTTGACCTGACCGCTCGTACCCCTACTCCACCACCCCAGACTCTTGAAGGTCGTACATTCGCGCGTAAATTCCGCCGAGATTCATGAGTTCACCGTGCTTGCCGCGCTCCACGAGCTCGCCTCGGTGAAGCACCAGGATCTGATCAGCACTTTGAACGGTCGCTAATCTGTGCGCGATCAAAAGCGCCGTCCTGCCTGACGAAAAAGTCGCGAGAGCCCGCTCGAGTTGCCGCTCTGAGTCCGAGTCCACATTGGCCGTGGCCTCATCCAAAATCCAAATCGCGGGATCGACCTCAAGCGCTCGCGCAAACGCGATCATCTGGCGCTCACCCGTGGACAGATTTACGCCGCGTTCGTGCAACTCTTTGGGATTTTCCAGAAGCTTTTGCAGAATAGGAAACTCAGGAAAATCACGCGAAGCCTTTGCAGAGGCTCCTGCTCCATCCGTTTTCCAGAGGCGAATATTTTCTTCGATCGTACCCGAAAACAAAAACACATCCTGCTGAATCATCCCGATCGAAGCGCGAAGCGAACGTCGACCATAGTCGCGAAGATCCTTGCCATCGAGAAGGATTCGGCCTTTTTGGGGCTCATAGTAGCGCATCAACAGACTCATGAGCGTCGTCTTTCCGGCGCCCGTGTGTCCGACCACCCCGATCCGCTGACCCGGCTCTACGACGAGACTGAAATTTTTTAAGACCCAGTCCTCACCCGAATACGCAAACCACACGTTTTCAAAAACGATCTTGCCCTTGAGACCCGCAATCGGCTCAGCGGGCTCACGGATCTCATCTTCGCGAGTCTCGGTAGGCCAATCGAGAACCGAAAAAATCCTCTCTGCCGACGCCATCCCCGACAGAAAAAGATTCCACTTGTCGGCAATTTCTCGAATGGGCTGAAAGAGCGAAAGCACATACGAAAAAAACGCAACGAGGACACCGAGCTGAAGGGTTCCGGTCGCTGCCCGACCGCCGCCGTACCAAACCACTCCGGCCATCGCCACACCGGTCGCCAACGTGATCGTGGGTTGAAACACGGCAAAGATACGAATCGAGCCTTCTTGCGCCTCCGTGTACGAGTGATTGACCCTCGAGAACCGCTTGAGATGGACACGTTCACGATTAAAGAGATGAACCACTCGCATTCCGGCGATATTTTCAGCCAAAAATGCATTGAGAGCGGACAACTTGCTCCTCGCGTCGCGATAGGCGATCCGAAGCCGTGCACTGAAATAAATCGACGTCCAGATCAGAAACGGAAAAACACCGAGCGCCACCGCGGCAAGCTTCAAGTCCAGCGCGAAAAGCCACACGCTGATTCCGAGAACGGTCAATCCGTTTGCGATGATAGAAACAAAACCCGCTGAAAACATCTCAGCCAAAGCCGAAATATCATTGGTCACTCGAGTGACGAGTCTGCCTGCGGGGTTTTTATCGTGAACTGAAACAGGAAGTCTTTGGAGGTGCGAAAAAACCGCGAGCCTCAGATCCTGCATCACTGCCTGACCGAGTCGCGCGAAACAGTATCCCTGCGCGATGGTCGAACTGACGCGCACACACTCGACTAACAGAAATACTGCCGCGATCGTGCGAAGTTCCTGGATGTCCCCGGGAATAATCGCATCGTCAATGGCCATTCCCAAAAGTCTAGGTTCCAAAAGTGCCGCTGCGGTGGCCACCAAAATCAGACCCATCCCTCCCCAGAACGGGCCGCGGTGTCGGACGACATACCCGATCAAACGCCTGAGCTCTCGCGGGCGCACACCCTGGGGTTCTTTTTCGTCGAACTCGGAGCTCTCGCGATCCTCGCGTAACTCGCGCTTAGGGGCGTTTTTCTTCGCCATGCGAACCCCCATAATTTTCGACAAACGATTCAAAATCCTCACGTTTCCGTTGCTGATCGTAGTAACGGCGATAAGCTCCGCGCCGATCACCCATGAGCACCTGATGCGTACCCTGCTGTCTGATCTCGCCTTGATCCAAAACAAGAATGCGATCAGCGTCCTTGACGGTGGAAATCCGGTGAGCTGCGATCACCTCGGTGTTTCGTCCCGGGCGTGACCTAAGATTTTTTAAAATCGTCTCTTCGGTTGCGACGTCCACCGACGAAAGCGCGTCGTCCAAAATCAAAATCGGAGGTTGCTTGGCGATCGCTCGCGCGATGGTGATGCGTTGTTTTTGACCGCCCGAGAGATTCACGCCGCGCTCACCCAAGCGAGTTTCATACGCGCCTTTGAGCCCCAAAACATCCTCGTGAATGGATGCGAGCTGTGTCGCCTCTTCGATCGTCACGGGTTGTGCCGAGCGCTCCACCCAATCCTGAATCCCATACGCGACATTTTCAGTGATCGTCTCGCTGAAAAGAAAAACATCCTGCGCGACAAATCCCACCTGCCTCCGCAGCTCGGAGAGCTTCCAGTGATTGACATCAATCCCGTCAATGAGCAGCATTCCTCGCTCTACCGGATAAAGTCGCGGAAAGAGCGACAAGAGCGCCGATTTTCCAGAGCCAATCGCCCCCACCACGGCGATCCGTTCACCGGGTTCAATGGTGAGTGAGATCTCACGCAACACCTCGGCCTGTGTTCCCGGAAACCGAAAACTCAGACCTCTCAACTCAATACCCCCTGAAGTCTTAAATCGGCCCTGCGGCGCACTCGACTCTGCCACCACCGGCAACTGAGGGGCCTCGGTCTCAGGAACATCCGTCGAAAGATCCAGGACTTCATTCAATCGTCGCGAACTGGCAAGCGCCCTCTGGTAATAGCTAAAAGCCATTCCGAGCGCCGCCATCGGCCAGACCATTTTTTGAATGTATCGCTGAAACGCGACAAAGGTCCCTAGGGTAACGGCATTTCCAATCACGGACTCACCCCCGACAAAAAGCAAAAGCACGAGACCGAGGCTCATCGTAAAATCCAATGTAGGCCCAAACGCCGTTTGAACTCGGGCCAGCCGCATGTTGAGTCGAATAAACTCCTCACCTGCCGCACGAAAACGGCCCAGGCTTCGATCCTCGGTCGCAAAAGACTTGATGACTCGAACACCGCCGAGACCCTCTTGGGCCATGGCGGAAATTTTTCCAAAGGACTCCTGCACCTTCTCGAAACGTGAATGTATTTCGCGTTCATTTCGCGCCACCAGCCATGGGACGATCGGAAGGGGCAAAAAGGCCAAAAGAGTGAGCTTGGGCGAAAGCCAAAACATCGCGATGGGCACCGTGATGAAGTAAAACAAAGCATCAGCCAGCGTCAGCAACCCAGCGCCCATTGCCATGCGCACGGCCTCGACATCATTGGTTGCCAGCGACATCAGATCGCCGATGCGGCGCTTGTCGAAAAAACTCGCAGGCATTTTGAAAAGGTGGGTGGCATATTTTTCACGCAAATCGCGCCCGGCAAACATACTGGAGCGAATCAAAAACATCCGCCAGCCGTAGCGACAAAGGCCCTGTAAAAACGACACCAGAAGATAGGCACCCGCAAGCTTCAGAAAATAATCGGTGGCGCGGGATTCGGAGACGACATCAACAGCTTCCTTGAGAAAAATCGGAGGCAGCACTTCGAGTACATCGACGATAACGAGCGAAAGCAGGCCTAGGCCCACGAGACGTCGATACTTCCAGAGGTAGTGCCGCAAAAGCTCGCTTTCGCGACCCGTGATCGTGCGAACCCACGGAATCCTGGACAGGATTTTTAGAAACCAGGGCCCTATTCGCCGCGCGTGCGGCTGCGCCTGATCTGTTGCAGACATTGGTTGAAATCCTCGGGAATCGGGCTAGAAATGACTACTTCAGTTTTAAGAATCGGGTGCGGAAAAGTCAAGCAAGCGGCATGCAACATCGTCCGCGGCGCCGAGCGCGCGACCTCTTTTCCGTAAAGCGGATCGCCCAGGATCGGAAGGCCCGACTCGGAGAGATGCACGCGAATCTGATGAGTCCGTCCGGTACGCGGCTTGGCTTCGACCCAAAGTCCACCGGTGCATTTTTCCAAGAGACGAAAATCGGTGTGAGCGAAATCTCCACCGGAGCGTGTGGACAGTTGAACCGCCTGCTTTCCTGGACCGCGTTTCAAGTAGTTTTGGATTTCCCATTTTTCTGGGACATGCGCGGGTTCCGGCCGCAGAGTGAGTGCGTTGTAAGTCTTGACCGCGAGATGCTCACTGAAGAGCGCGGCGGTTGCGGCGTTGGCTTCTTTCTTTTTGGTAAACAGCACAACGCCTGACGTATCGCGATCCAATCGGTGGTGAAGCCCCACATAGAACTCGGGATTGGACTCACGCTCAGCGAGAAACTTTTTAATCGTCGCAAACAGGTTTTCACGAGCGTCATCGAGCGTAGGTTGGGTCGGAAGTCCCGACGGTTTATTGACCGCAATCAGCCACTCGTCTTCAAAAAGAATTTGGGACCCTTCCATCTTGAACGCGAGGTCCTTGGAGCGCGAGTCGTCAAAAAGTTTGGCCGGGTCTACAAAAACCTCAATGCGGGCGTTTAAGAGCAAAGTCTTAGAGGCGATTCGCACTCGCTTGCCGTTCAGATAGACTGCTCCGGCGACGACAAGTTTTCGGCACTTGGCCTTCGACACTGGCCGAGTCAGTGCCTCGGGCAGCCATTCGGCGAGAACCTGGTCCAGCCGCTGGTCACGCTGCGAGGGGCCAATCTTGATGGAGAGCTTTTTGAGGGCCATGGTCGAGCGTACCTTCCCCCAAAAACGCGGCCATTCCAACCGCTAAAACAGGGCAAGTTTTGCCCATTTCTCAGGGCATTTCTCGGGCGTTACACTAGAGGGAGAATGGCTCAGGAAAACCGAAAGTCCAGATTCCCCGCGCCCCTTCCTAATCCCACGGAAAATCTGGCGCCGGATTATCCAGATCAGGACGAGCCCACCAACCCGGATATCGCGATACCGAAAAAACTCAGTGGGTCCGCCCCCAACAGTCCGCCCACTCCGGCGGAAACTTTCGTTCAGCCCACCCCTCCTCCGACCACTCGAATGCCAGAGATGGGCCCGATCGAAATATTCATGAAGGACCCCACGATCACCGAGATCATGGTCAACGACATTCGCAACGTCATGATCGAGCGCGAAGGAAAACTTTCGTTTTCTGGCTTTACGTTTACCGCGATTGACGAACTCAACCGAGTGGTTCGCAACATCCTCGAATTCAGCGGACGCAACCTCACTCCCGAGCAACCCTACGCGGATCTCATGCTCCCGGACGGCTCACGCGTAAACATCGTGGGACCGCCCATCACCGTGACAGGCCCTTCTCTGACGATTCGAAAATTTCCGGCCAGTCACTTTTCGATTCATGATCTGCTTGCGCGCGAAATGCTGGATCGGCGCATGGCCTTTTTTATGAATGCCTGCATTCAGGGTCGACTGAACATCTTGATCTCTGGAGGCACAGGCTCCGGAAAAACCACTCTCCTCAATTCGCTTACGGATCTCATCCCCAAGGGTGAACGTCTCATCACAATCGAAGACACGGCCGAGCTTTCCATCACTCACACCAACAGCGTGCGTATGCAGACCCAGCCGGCCACTCCGTTTTCGGATGGAATCTCAGCACGCGACCTCATGTCCAATGCGCTGAGAATGCGGCCTGACCGAATCATCATTGGAGAGTGCCGCAGGGGCGAGGCCTTCGATATGCTTCAAGCGATGAACACGGGCCACGAAGGATCGATAACTTCGATTCACGCCAACTCCACACGCGATGCGCTCGTGCGACTCGAGACGCTCGGGATGATGGCCGGGGTCGAGCTTCCCTTGATCGCGATTCGAAAGCAGATTGCCAACGCCGTTGATCTCATTGTTCAGATCAAGCGACATCGAAGCGGTAAACGCCGCATGGTATCGATCGCCGAGGTCACCGGGATGGAAGGCGATGTCATCACCGTGCAGGACGTTTTTCAGTGGGAGTCGCGCTCGGGTCAAGCAGGTCACGAAGGCCAAGGGGTATTCAAAATCACCGGCCTCGTCCCCACTTTCATGGACCGCCTCCGCGAAGCTGGAATTGAATTTCCGGCCGGTTTTTTCGGCTAATTTCGCGGTTTCATTGAAGCCAGACGCTTTATAAAATCCCCAAAATTTTTCGAGCCACCGCGGGCGTCGCCACTTCGCGACCCAGCTCACCGGCTATTCTCGTAATCCGTTCAACGAGCTGAGCGTTCGAGCGCGCCACCTCGCCCTTGCGGTAAAAAATATTGTCCTCGAACCCGACCCGCACATGGCCACCCAAAACGAGCGCCTGCATGGCAAGCGGGAGCTGAAACCGACCGACTCCCGCCACACCCCAGTGACGCTGCACTTGCTTTCCGTTTGTACACGCAAAGGACTCCAGCACCGAAACGAGGTGCAGGAGATTTTGCGGTTCACCGGACATTCCGCCCGGCACTCCCAAGACAAATTGAAAATGCATCGGCTCGCGTAAGACGCCCTGCTTGGCTAATCTGAAAGCACTCTCCAGCATCCCCGTTTCGTAAATCTCAAGCTCCGGCATCACACCCTGCTGGTGCATCCGGGCTGCGAGAGCCACGATGTCGCGTGGATGATTGAAAAAAACTTCATCTCCAAAATTCATCGTGCCCAAATTCAGAGAGGCCATTTCAGGCTTGAGACCGAGCGGCTTGGCGCGGTTATCAATCGACTCCCCGATCGCACCACCCGTTGAAATTTGAATAATAACTTCGGGCACGCGCGCGCGAATTGCCGAAATCGATTCAGCAAAGCGTTCTACTCTTTGGCTCGGAGTTCCGTCATCCTCGCGAACATGCAGATGAATGATCGAGGCTCCCGCCCTGACTGCTTCTTCTGCGGCAATCGCTTGTTCAATCGGAGTAATCGGAAGAGCGGGCTGGCGTTCCTTGGTGGTTTCGGCGCCCGTAATCGCGCAAGTGATGATGACTGGTTCCATGAATCTCCGCCTTGTAGTCTGCTTATTTCGGCTCGTTTGCCGCGTTCACGGCACGATGCAGCCGATTCAAGACTTCCCAACTCAGCCGATCTTCCGAATTTTCAATCGCCCAATCGTAATGAAACTTTTCAAACACGTTATTACGCAAAGGCACGCCAAAATCGACTCCCCTGGCGGCTATCCTCACGACAAAACGAGAGTACCAAGTCGCAAGAAGCTCCTTGGATGCACGCTTTTCACCTATAACCTTGAGCGCCTCATCTCCCAAAACTCGCTTCAGAGTGAATAGCGACGAGGATAAAAAAATCTTCGAGTACTGACCCGTGAGTTGGCTCGCGTCCGATTTTTTCTTGGGTTCTGCTGAAGCTTTCGCGAAAGGGGCGTAGCGCTCCTCTGCAGTGACCGGGGTCGACAGATCGATCTGCCCGAGGACCACGAGAGGCTGGGCGTCCTTGTCGCTGAACTTTGTGGGCTCCGCGAGCTCCAGCTCCAAAAGAGCGAGCTCCTCTGCAAAAACTTGAATGGCAGAAGGCGCAGCGCCTTTCTTTGAAGTCTCAAGCTCTCGGTAGGTCGAAGAATGTGTAAAACCGTTGTAAACACCCTCGAGGGACGCGCCTTGATTGAGAGTATCTACCCAGTTGCCGAACTCAGCTGGACTCTTAGGCTCTCGAACAAAAACGACGCGAAAAACCTCTTGCAGGAGTTCGGCATTGGCTTTCGCGCGCCGAGCATTCTCCGAAGAAAACTGCTCTCCGCTATCCACTTTATCAGTGCCTGTCGCGGGAGCCTGAGGCGCAGATCGGGGGTGACCCATGAGAAGCCTTCGCCCCTCATAGGCCAGGTCCACCAATTTGGGATGCAGTTGGCAGCCCGCCAAAGAAATGCAGGATGCCGCGAGAAAGATGCTCTTAAATTGCGATGCTGATCTTGGCGCCATAAGTTTGGAAACCGCTGAAGCTATAGTTGTATTCGGGTGTCAGGTGTAAAAACAGCATCTTGATCGGCAAGCCGAAAAAGATACGGGCCGCCGAAATGTCCTTTTCTGCAGTGACCGTGATTGGAAGTGCTCCGACCGGAACAGCAAGACTTCCATGCGCAAACTGGATTCCGACTCCTAAATAGGGGTCCATGAAAATTAGACTCTTAGAAAGTACCGCGTCCACCGAGTAAGTCTTGGTATGAACGA
>CAMBEX010000045.1 GCA_945865865.1 Bdellovibrio sp. ZAP7 | reverse complement strand
TTCGTAGTAAGAGGGACTGGCCGGTGATGTTGGGTCAACTCAAGATCGTATTTGGCGACCGCATTCCTGAAGAGGCGCGGTCATAATAATCGCCGGTTACACAAAACTTTTTACACTCTCGGCCGATGCCCTGAGTGGTCGCGGTAATTGCAAAAACCGACGTCAAAAGAGTCGAAAGGCTTCCGACATGCGTACCAAAGCGAAGCGCCGCCCAAATGGCGATCGGAAAAATGCAATAAAGCATAAACGTCATCGGAGGGAGATGAAGGATTTTTGTGAAGGCATCTCCTCGAAAAATCAGCGTGTTCATGACAATCGCCCCAAGAAGGAGCATAGCCGCCTCGAATAATCGTGGCATGGCGTGACCCGCGAAGCGCTGCTCCGTTTCTGGGCTACGCGCCAACCCATTCATAAATCGTGTCAAGGTCCGTCGTGCCTGTGGCCATGTCAAAAGCAGCGGAGTCATCGTAAGAATGCCGAGCGCATCGCCGATCCACCAGGCCCGCCAGGTGTTCATGTAGGCTGAGTCGGAGATTATGCCGGTTAGCCAAAGACTCGTGACACCGATCGTGGCGCTGATCAGGGTGCTGATCAAAGACGCATAGAAGCAGAGTGAGACCACATCACGAATTCTTCCGAGCGACTTTGAGGCAAACTGTCATTGTACACGGTGGGCATCTGCCTTGAGGGTGCTGCACGATCTTGACCAGTTTTTTACAGAATATTTTGGCTGCCTGAGATGTTTGAGTCTACCGATTGAACTCAGTCTTTTGCTTCCAAAGAGCGTAAATCGCGGGATAAACGAGCAGCTCCATGGCGAACGAGGTAATAATTCCGCCGAGCATCGGTGCCGCAATACGTTTCATCACGTCCGCTCCCGCGCTTCCTGAATTCGCAAACATAATTGGAAGAAGCGCCGCGACCAAACAAGCGACCGTCATCACCTTGGGGCGAACGCGTTTGACAGCTCCCTGGTGGATCGCTTCCTTTAAATCAGTGAGGGTGTTCATACGGCCGGCTGCCTTTGCCTTCGCGAATGCGAGGTCCAGATAGAGCAGCATGAAAATGCCTGTCTCGGCGTCGACACCTAAGAGCGCAATGAGTCCCACCCAGACGGCGATGCTCATATTGTAGTCGAGGAAATACAAAAACCAGATCGCACCCACCGCTGAAAATGGCACCGCCAGTAAAATAATAGCCGTTTTTGGCCAGGACTTCGTATTCAAGTAGAGCAGTAGAATAATGACAAAAAGCGTGATCGGAACGATGACTTTTAATTTCTCACGCACCCGGATCATGCTCTCGTATTGTCCACTCCAGCTCAGCGTGACTCCGGTCGGGAGTTTGAGTCGCTGGTTCACGATTTTTTTTGCATCGCTCACAAAGCTTCCCGGATCCCGGTCCGCGATATCGACGTAAACAAAGCTGGAGAGTAGTCCGTTTTCGTTTCGAATCATGGCGGGCCCTTGAGTCATCTCAAGATCTGCAATCTGTCCCATCGGAATCTGCGCGCCATTCGGAGTCGACACCAGCACATGCTCCAGCGAGTCGAAGTTAGAGCGATAATCTTGGAGGTAACGAACGCTAATCGAGTAACGCTCGCGCCCTTCAATCGTCTGACCTACGGGGTCGCCGCCGACTGCAGTCATGAGCGCCTCTTGCGCCTGGGCCATAGATATTCCGTAGCGGGCGAGTTTTTCGCGGCTAAACTTAAAGTCCAAAAAGTATCCGCCCGCGATCCGCTCGGCAAAAACATTCCGAGCTCCAGAGACCTTGGCTACAATCGCTTCGAGCTGCATACCGACCGCTTCGACTTGTTTGAGATCGTTTCCTAGCACTTTGATTCCAACGGGTGTTCGAATCCCTGTTGTCAGCATATCGATTCGATTTCGAATCGGCATGGTCCAGGCGTTGGTCGTGCCTGGAATGCGCGTGGCCTCGTCCATCTTTGCAACGAGTTCTTCCCAGGTGATGGTTCGCGGCCAGATCCAATTGAACGGCGTTTGAAAAAAACGTGGAAGCCGTGAATACCAGCGTTCGACCTCACGCCACTCTGACTGGGGTTTGAGCAAAATCACGGTTTCCATCATCGAAAGAGGAGAGGGATCGGTGGAGGTATCGGCCCGCCCCGCCTTTCCGTGAACTCTTTCGACTTCTGGAAAGGATTTCAAAATCTGGTCTTGCCGTTGCAAAAGATCCTGCGCTGTCCCGACAGAAATTCCGGGCATCGTCGTTGGCATATACAAGAGTGATCCTTCGTTCAGCGGCGGCATGAACTCAGATCCTAATTTTAGATACGCGGGAATGGAGGCAAGCATGACCAGGATCGCCGCGATGATGACCTTCACGCGATGATCGACCACCCAATTGACGAGGGGCCCGTAAGTTCTAAATAGAAATCGGCTGATGGGATGTCTTTCTTCAGAGACGATTTTTCCGACGAGGACGGTGTTTCTAAGACGGGATAGCCAGAGCGGCTTGAAAGTTTTTTCAGTAAAGTGGGTGAACGAGACCCTGAGCGCCGGATCCAGCGTGATGCTCAGAAAGGCCGCGACAATCATCGAGAGATTTTTTGTGAACGCGAGGGGCTTAAAGAGTTTTCCCTCTTGCGCCTCGAGCGCGAAGATCGGGAGAAACGACACGGCGATCACCAGGAGTGAATAGAAACTCGCGGGGCCGACCTCTTTGATCGCGTTAATCACGACTTCGCGGATGTCGCCTTTTTTCCCTTCTTTTTGCCACTCCTCGACGTGTTTATGTGCATTTTCGACGACCACAATGGCCGCATCCACCATGGCGCCGATGGCGATTGCGATTCCACCGAGGCTCATGATGTTGGATGAAATCCCCATGAGGTGCATCGGGATGAAACTTAAGAGTACGGCAAGTGGGAGGGTGACAATCGGAATCATCGCGCTCGGGATGTGGAGCAAGAAAATCAAGATCACGAGACTTACCATGATCATCTCGAGTTTGAGCTCGTGCGTAAGGGTCGCTACGGCTCGTCGGATCAGATCTGATCGATCATAGGTCACGACGATCTCAACGCCGGGAGGAAGTGAACTTTTCACTTCGGTCAGCTTGGCCTTGACGTGGTCGATGACTTGCGTTGCGTTTTCTCCGTAGCGCATCACCACGACGCCGCCGACCGCATCGCCCTTGCCATCGAGATCGCCGATGCCCCGCCGAATTTCTGGCCCCGTGGTGACCGTTGCGAGGTTTTTGAGGGTGACGGGCGTACCGTTTTCGTAAGCGAGAACGATTTTTTCGAGGTCGTGGATTCCCTTGGCGTAACCCCGACCCCGGATCATGTACTCGGCGCCGGCGACCTCCAGGAGTCGGGCACCGGATTCGGTGTTTCCCTCCTTGACGGCATCGACCACTTGTTTGAGTGAGATCCGATACGCTCGAAGGGCGTTAGGATTGACCTTGATCTGATACTGTTTCTGGAATCCCCCAAATGCAGCGACCTCTGAGACGCCAGGAACGGTTCTGAGAACAAAGCGCAAGAACCAGTCCTGAAGAGATCGGAGTTCCGCAAGCGAGTGTTGCCCGCTCCGGTCCACGAGCGCGTATTGAAATATCCATCCCACGCCCGTTGCGTCAGGACCGAGTTCTGTTCGCGCCCCTTCAGGAAGTTGCGGGGTGATCCGCGAGAGATATTCAAGTGTGCGAGTGCGCGCCCAATACGGATCGGTCCCCTCCTCGAAAATCACGTAGACGTAAGAAAAACCAAAATCCGAAAAACCACGGATGTCTTTGACCTTGGGGGCACCGAGCATCGAGCTGATGATCGGATAGGTGAGTTGATCCTCAATGATATCCGGTGAGCGGTCCCAGCGCGAGTAGATGATCACCTGAGTTTCGGAGAGGTCTGGGATGGCGTCGACCGGAATGCTTCTGAGAGAAAACCACCCAGCGATGGACGCGAGGAACACCAGCAGGAAAACCAACCACCGATTTCGGGCAGAAAAGTCGATGATTTTTTCAATCATCGGATGGCCCGGTTTTCTTCATGCAGTGACCCATTTGCTCGTGCCACTCTTCGCCAGTGGGACAGACGGGTGTTGGGCTATTGGATTCGGCAATGAGCGCGGCTTTGAGCCGTGACTCCGAGTCGATCAAAAAGTTTGCGCTCGTGACAATTTGTTCTCCGCCTTCGAGTCCCGTAGCAATTGCAAGCCGGTCACCGGCTCGAAACTTGATGGTGACTCGGCGAGGAGTGAGTTCGCCGGTTTTTTCAGCCGTAAAAACCCAGGACTCCTTTCCGGTATCTAAGACGGCGTCAAACGGAACGGCTACCTGAGTGCCGAGGGGAGAGCGAATCGAAACATCGACATAGGATTCGGGCCTGAGATGCGTCATTCCCTCGGAAACAGAGATTCGCACCTTAGCGGTACGAGTAACCGAATTGATCACGCGGTCGAGTGAGACCACTTTTCCAGTCAGTGTTTTTCCTTCGAGTACGCTTCCGGTGATTTCCGCATCGAGTCCGGGGTGGACGCTTGCCAGGTCCATTTCGAAAATCTCAGCATAGATCCAGATGTTTTCGCCCGGTTTGGGTATTAAAAGATTGGACCCTGAGTTTTTCGATGTGCTCATGAGATTTATCTGCCTGTCCGAGAGCCCCAGGATCTTGAGCCTCAGTTTTGCGGACTCCACCATTTGCGAGGCAGAACGTCTGACGTCCGGCAGAGGCGAATCCTGAATGCGTGAGAGTTGTCTCAGCGACTCCATATATTCATTTTGGGCGGTATAAAGTTCTGGGTCAAAGGCAACCCGTCCAGCGGCCTCGATCGTTTTAAAGAGTGGCTGTTTAAGGACTGTCCCGAGTTTTACGCCTATCATTTGGAGGCGCTTTTCGCTGAGTCGGATGGGCGCGTGTCCTTCTGGAAGGTGCGATGGAGTCACGGCCAGCACGTGTTCTTCCGATATGTCTTGGCGCTGGACAAGGCTCATTCCGCAGATTGGACAGGTGCCTGGACTGTTATTTTTGACCTGTGGATGCATGGGGCAGTAATAGACGGAGTTTTTGTTTTTGGCAGTCTGTGCGCTGTCTTGAAGCGTCTCGGAGCGAGCGGATTTTGAGGCCGAGTTCTTACAACGGGTTGCAGTCACCGTTATGGCCGCCACTGAAATCGCTGCACAGATCCCGAGTGCAGATGAGAATTTGGCACTGCTTGCGATTTTTCTTAGGTTCATGGCTTTTCTCCCTGCCTTAGATTCGGAAACGGTAAATCACTGAGCGACGCCCCCAGGGTGCGTTCGAGACGGGTGAGGCTCTCCACAAATTTGCTCAGTGTTTGGTAGTAGGCAATCCGATGGGCATAAAGCGATCGTTCGGAATCGAGGAGCTCTATGAGGCTGGTTTTTCCCGCGCCGTAAGCGATGCGCGACGAGTTCAGCATCGCCACAGATTGGGGGATTAACGAGGTTTCATAAATTTTTATCAACCGCGCGTAGGTATCCGTTTTGATTCCCAGGGACTTGGCTTCGGCTTCAAGGTCGCGCCGGGTTTTTTCTACAGTACTCTCGGCCTCAATCACCCGCGCTTTTGCCGCCCGGGTTTCTGGGAGTTCTTTTGCGAAGAACCAAAGCGGAATACTCGCTTCAATGCCCCACGAGTACGCATCAGAAGGAGAGTTTTGAAAAGCTCGCCGATAGTTGAGCATGAAGTCAGGCGCCCAGTTGAGCCATGAGTGCGTGCGATGGGCTGTGGCTTCCTCGAGCATGGCGGTTTGGGCCTTGAGAATAGGTGACTGGGCGAGAGAGGGGACCCACACAGGAGTTGAGGTTTTTGGAACTTTGAAACTGTTGTTTCCAAGAGCGATGGGATCATTTGGCGAACAGTTTAAAAGAGCGCGGCTTTGAGCTTCACTTTCGGCTGTTTCCTGTTTTTGGAGGAGAATCTCAATTTCGAGACGGGTCTGCTCGACGTGAGCCTTGCTTTCGTCTTGCATGGGGACCGCTCCGGTGGCGCGACGGGATTCGGCGGCGCGTGCGATTTCACGGAGCGTCTCACGTTGCGCTTCCAAGAGACTTTCAATGCGTTGGGCGGAATACCAGCGATACAGCGAGGTCAGGACCCGCCCGCGAACCTCCAGGAGTTTGTCTTGTGCTTCTGCAGAGAGTGCCGCGGCGCGAGACTTCTGCGCGATGCGCGTAGCAAAGTACTTAAGCGGAAATTTGACTTCTTGGCTGAGCGTCCAAGAAACCATCGGACCTGACCCGAGTTGCATGCCGCTTAGGTTTTGTTCGTGCATCAGGCCGAGTTTGGGGCGCTCGAGCCATGAAGCCGGAGCAATCAGTGCGGCCTCGGCCTCGTGACGGGCATGTGCGGAGGCGATTTCGGGATTGCCAGCCTCTGTCATCTGAACCGCCATTTCTGGGGTGAGTTCTACAGCGTTTGCCGAGGGTGCTTTCCACGCAACAACCATGAGCCACGCCGTTAACAACTGAACGGCAAGATAGATCGAAGCCGCAAGATTTCTTACAGGGGATTTCATTTTCAGGCTCCTTTCTGATGACTGTCAGCTCACAGGCGGGGGTGGCCACACTTGCATTTGACGAGCCGCGGGGGAGGCCCCACTGCTCATGTTCTGTTTTACGAAGGAACAATGGTTTCTGTGACGCCTCAAGACCGTGATTCTGATTTGGGCCCGATTGTGGAATAATCGGAGTAACTTGAGGAGTTTAGATCGCATTGTCACAGAACCTCGCGTCAGGACGTATTCATGAACAGTAAGTCAGCCGAGACTTTCGGAACTCTTTCCGACGAGGAGCTCATGGAGTTGTATCGAAACCAGGGTGAACAAGATGCCTTTGAAACTCTCTACCAGCGTCATGCTGGAAGGGTTTACGGCTACCTGTCTCGGCGCATACAGGATCGTTCGGAGCGTGATGAAATCCATCAATCCGTTTTTCTGAAATTTCATCAATCTCGGGCGCAGTACGATCCTCAGTACAGTGTTTTGCAGTGGCTCTATGTGATTGCCCGCTCCACGACGCAGGATCATTTGCGAAAACTTCAGCGAACGTTGGTTGCCGTTCATGACTCTGAGGGTGAGAGTGACGGAAAGCAGCGGCACCAGATCGAAAATATCGCGGCGGAAGCGTCTCAAGAGGCATTCGGCGCACTCGGAGAGGCTCAGGTGGATCTGAGTGCATTGAAAGAGATCTCGGATGCGGATCGCGCAGTCATTCAGATGCGAGTGCTGGATGAATATTCATATGAGGAGATCGCCAAAAAATTGGGGCGCTCCGAACCGGCAGTCAGGCAAATGCTCAGTCGAGCACTCAAAAAGCTTCGCGTGTGGGTTGAGGCCAAGGGAGTCGAGTGATGAAAAAAACTATTCACAAAGAGTTTATGGAGTTTGCCGCGCATTCGGACACGCAGCCTCCTCGTGAAATCAGTGAAAGGATTTACGCGCGGGTTCGCGCTGATCTGGGTCTTTCGGCGACTGCGGTCTTTACAAAAATGGTCGCCATCCATGTACTGAGCGGCCTGGTTACGCTTTCGATCTGTCCGCAGTTTGGCTTCAGGGTTTTTGGTGAGGGCATGGGGCTGATGCATTATTTCATGCGATTTGGCAGCACGGGTTGCATGTTGGCATGCGGCGCTTTTTTTACGGGCTTGAGCGTCATGTCGGCGGCGCTGGTGTTAGGGCGGGAGGAGATTCAAAGAGTGCGGAACCATCGGCTCTTGAACCTTGGGTCTTTGACGCTCTTGTCGCTTGGTTTTTTTATTATGGTCGATGCACAGCTCTTGTTTGGACTTGCCGCCACTTGGATTGTGGGGTCTCTTGCGGGAAGTTGGCTGTCGTTGGAGTTGGGCTGGTTTTTGCGGTTCGGGCGATCGCGCGCATAATCCTCCTCAGACAGTGTCACTCATAGAACTCGGACAATTATGACCTCACTCATTTACGGAACGGCATGGAAAGAAGATAAAACCCAGTCACTCACTCAGGCTGCGCTTGAGGCTGGGTTTCGAGGCATCGATACGGCTAATCAGCGTAAACATTATTTTGAAGAGGCAGTGGGCGCCGGAGTGAGCGCGTTTCTCGATAAAACTCCCTCAGTCCTGAGAAAAGATTTATTTCTACAAACCAAATTTACTTATCAGCGCGGGCAGGATCACAGACTTCCCTATGATCCCAAATCACCTGTGGCCGTGCAGGTGAGGCAGTCTTTTGCGAGTTCGCTCCAGCACCTGCAAACGGATTACCTGGACTCGTACCTGCTTCACGGGCCTTTTTCTGGAATGGATTTGACTGAGGAGGACCACCAAGTCTGGCGAGTTCTTGAGGAGCTTCACGCTGAAAAACGAGTTTTAAAGATCGGTGTTTCTAATTTCAGCCTCGAGCAGCTGGAGTTGCTTTTTGGATTTGCCAAGACTCCTCCGGCGTTTATTCAAAACCGTTGTTTTGCGCGATCAGGCTGGGATTTTCATATTCGCGCTTTTTGCCGACAGAACAAAATGAGCTACCAGGGATTTTCCCTTCTCACCGCAAATGTGAACGAACTCGAGAGCCCGGTCATCGACTCGATCGCACAGAAGTACGATGCGACCCTTCCACAGCTTGTGTTTAGGTTTTCGCAGCAAGTAGGAATGATTCCGCTTACCGGCACAACCGATCCCACGCATATGCGCGAGGATCTGCGTACGGGCTTTGATCTCAGCGCCAATGATATCGAGCAGATAGAGCGGATCGGGCTTCGTTAAGTTCACAAGCAATTGCCGCCTTGGATGCCTGGCCCGGGTGGTGTACTCCAAGATCAATGACGTCTGCATGGATACTTGCGGTTTGTGCGCTGGGTGCGTTGTCTGCGAACGCCGCTCCCGTTCTTGACCCCGCGGTCATGGATCAGGCCCTGAGGGAGAGCGCCTCATCGTGGAAGCGGAATCAAACACCCCTCAGTCGACTCACTCGCCAAGAAGCTTTGCGAATGTTTTCGCCCGAAGCCCCGCCTCAAATTGAAATTACTATTACTGAAAAATGGGCTCAAAAAGGCCCGTTTCTGGGCCCGTTTAAAAACGCTTTCGCGGAAGCCTCACTCGACTGGCGCATTCACCAGGGCCGCAATTGGGTTACCCCCATTCGCGAGCAGGGCGAATGCAGCAGTTGTACGGCGATGGCTGCGGCAGCGACTCTCGAAACTCAAGGCATGATTGCCGGCGGCGTACCAGAAAACGCATCGTATCTTTCGGCACAGTCACTTTTTTCGTGCGGAGGCGGGCGCTGTCACAGCGGTTGGCACACCTCGCGTGCGGCGGATTTTGTCGAGCAGTACGGAATTCCGGATGAGGCTTGCCTGCCGTACACCTCGGGCGCGACCGGAATGGATGTCTCCTGTTCGAGTACCTGCTCGAATCGATCTGAGCGTAGTCTGCGTCCCACTCGAGTTCGCCGTCCCACTCAAGGCGTCAGAAACGTGGATGCAGTCAAAGCGGCGCTCAAAGATGGCCCGCTTCTGAGTACAATGTATGTCTACCCGGATTTTTTGTCGTACGGCGGCGGTGTATATCGTCATGTCATAGGCGAGGGACTGGGCGCTCACGCCGTGAGCATTATTGGGTACAGCGACGCGGATCGCGCGTGGATCATAAAAAACAGTTGGGGTGAGGCGTGGGGCGAGGCGGGATTTGCGCGCGTCGCGTGGGACGATATTTCGGGGGTGGGTTCGGACACGTGGGGATTTGAACTTGCGCAGTCGCAAGGGGCTTTGAGTTTTCAGAGTCTGCGTCAGGGAGAGATTCTGTCCGGAGATGTTGAATTCAAAGTGGAGTCCCGAGGGGTGGTTGGAGCTGTTCAACTCGTAGTACGTGACTCTTTGAATTCGAGAGTTTTAGAAAAAACCTTTAATACGAGCACTGTAAGACTGGACACACAAGCGCTGAGGGACGGCGTCTATGAGGTGTCGCTTACGGCCAAGTCTGCTTCAGGCGTTACGATTGATTCGTCACCCGTTTCGATCTCGGTACTCAATCGCGCGCCACGAGGCTCGTTGCGTTTTCGGCCGCTAAATTTTTCTCCCACTGGAGCGTTAGGACGGCTCCTTTTTGAGGTGTTTTTGGATTCGTCGCCGATTCCTTGGAGTTCTGTCGAGTTTACCGTCGAAAAAAACGGCAAGCGTGTCGCCTCAAAGACGGTGCATTCAACCGCGCCTGAAATGCTGATGGGATGGGACTCGTCACTCGTGGATCCCGGAACTTACGAAGTCAGAATGAGTGCAACGATGGATTCACAGGCGCACCCTCTGCGCGTGGAAGCTGCGCTGCTTCGGATCCAGATCAAAAAGTAAAAGGGCTAAGCCTTTTTCAAAAAAATCGTTTTGAGTACGAGCGTGCTTCCGTTGACTCGGCACTCAACGTTGTTGGCGTCGTCAATCAGGTGAATTTTTCGAATCATCGTTCCGCGCTTCAAGTCGCTGGATCCACCTTTAACATCGAGGTCCTTGATGACGGTGACCGAGTCGCCTTCGCTCAGCTGCGCGCCATTGCAGTCTTTAACGACGAGCGTGTCGGTTCCTGATGATGCGCCCTGCGCGCTTGAGAGTGTATTTAAAATCAGTTGAAACCATGCGCGAGCCTCGTCCGCATCCCCAAACCATCGGTTAGCTTCAGAGCCCAGTTCTTCGACCGGAAACTCCTTCGCACTCATGAGAAGTTGCGCCTGTGCGAGAACTTTTTGCAGGCGGTCAGAGTTTGAGGCCACAATGAAGGCCTGAGTGGCTTGTTCGTCGGCATCCATCTCCGCATCGGCGATGTAGGTGGACAAAAAAGAATGGAGTTCAGGCGTTTGCTTGAGGTTCATTTCACCCGAGATACCTTAAAGGGATCGAAAGTTCTAGAGGGGTCTATCTTCGAAAAGGAGCATTCGTGAAGTCCACCCGAACTACGAGGGGCGTAGGTTTCGCAATATCCGGTAGGCGCGTTCCAGTGATGGGTACAGCCAGGGAAAGAATTTAGAGACCATCACCGCGTAAGCCGTGGCGAGTGATGGCGGAGTTTCTGGAAAACGTTTCCAGGGTGGAGCGTTTTGAATGGCTTCTTCGAGCTTCGACGGAGCGGAACCCAGACCGCAGCGTGAAATGAGAGTCCTCATTTCGTCGCGAAGCGAGTCAAGGCGGGCGTCCACTATTCCCTGATCATAACTTTCGAGTGCGCGCAGAATTTCTCCACGCCACTCCTCAAGTGATCGGTGATCCGACCAGAGGACGGTCGGGACTCCAAGAAGTTCCGCCATGCTGCGGGTTCGTTCATCCATGGCGAGCAATACTGAGGGTACACCGCTTTGGGCCGCCGCCAAAACAGGATGAATGCGTGCGCTCATCAGCGCGCGTGCCGTGGTGATGTGGTTCAGGGCCGAAAAAGGATCTCCACCGAAATTCAACACGGGGCGATTCAGGACTCGTGAAAAATGTGAAGTCTCAGGTTGTACTCCAAGGACGCTGGTCGGCTCAAAGAGCTCGCAACACATTCGAAGCACTTGCCAGTAACGCCGATTTTTCCACGGAAGCGGGTGAATATAAAATGGACCAGGACAAACGACCACGTCTTCTCGTTTAGGTTTTGCCCGCCCCACAGGACCGATCCAGAGTGCGGAACAACCGGTGAGCGTCACTTTTTCCGGGCCGAGCGCGTCGCCAAGAAAGTCGTAGGTCAAGCGATCGCGGACGGAAATTGCGGGGGATGCTCGCCCCCAAAGAGAGAGCAAATCATGCCCTTTGCGATTCACCTTCGGGCGGTGGCCCAGATGGGCCTGTGCGCCGATGGCGAGTGGCAGAATCGGAACCCGAAGATCCTCAAGCACTTCGGCCGAAAACTGCATGCGCACAGTTCCTTGCGATCCTACGATATTGCTTCCACCGACGACGATAAGATCAGCGGCGGCCAGCGTGCGCAGATCTTCATCAGTGGGTGCGGCGTGGAGCGACAGCCAAGATAATGGGTGACCGGCCAACAGGCGGGCGGTACCGAGGCTGATGAAATAGTCTCCAGTATTCTGCCAGGGATTTTCAACATGCGGTGCGATGACTGCAATTTTCACAGGGGCACTCCACGCGCATCTCCTCGGAAAGGGACAAAGAAGGGTTGCAGTTCTGACGCTCGAAGCTTTCCACGCAGTTCATGAAGCGATGGAAGTTGAATCACGCACAACTTCCATTCCGGGTGGCGGAGTAACCAGGACTCGTCTTGTTCCTTCCAGGTTTTGATGAAAAGATGGCGTCCCTTCAGGGATCGTGCCGCGGGGACGTCTCCCGTCGGATCAGCCAGGCGCGCGAAAGTGTCGGCGTTGATGAAAAAAGGCGCCAGAGGTTCGAAGGAGTCTAATCCGCGCACCACGGTGCGATCCGGGCAATCGCTTGAAATTTTAGCAAACTGCTCATCGACCACTTGAAATCGCACGCTCAGATCCTTCATTTTCGCAGAGGCCACAAAACCCTGCCAGGCAACGAGCGCACCGAGCGGAATCCACGCAAGCCTACCGAGAGATGGAAAATGTCTTCGTGCGGTCTCGGTTCCCCATTGCAGCAGTGCCGCAAAAAGAATTCCGAAAATCACCACAACGACAATCTGATACCGGATTCCGTGCGTGGGCCAGCCCATAAAGGGAATGAAGCTGTAGAAACCGAGCGTGACCGCTGCCATGGATAAGAGATAAGCACGATGAAAGCGTGGGATGCGATGGCACGCAAAAAGTCCGCCCATTCCGCCGAATAACAAGGCCCATCCGCCGTATCTGCCAAACCAAGTCCACAAAAGTTGGCCCGTGCGCAAACTGAGTCCGCGCCAGTACCATGTCCAGTACTCAACTGATGAGGACCTCAGATCACCCGCCAAATACGCGAGCAGCGTAAAAAAGGATTCACCGTAAAGTGCCAGGCGAAAAGAGCCCACGGTGATGGAGTGGTATCCGCAGAGCGTGAGAGCTCCAACGGTCAGCCCCAGCGTGATTGCAAGGGCACCGCGAAAGTCTCGCCGCAGGAGTAGAAAAGGCAGCAAGGCAAGCCACGCGCAGCCCGCATCCGATGGCCTGATCAAAACTAAACCAGCCATTAATGCTGCAGCAAAAATTTCAAGCCAGAGGCGCCCTCGGCCTCTGTCCTCTGTTGCGAACACGAGCAGTGCCAGAGAGAAACAAAGGCTATAGATCTGCGAGAAGTAGCTCGCGGCGTACCCCCAAAAAACGGGGTGGAGCGCCACGATGACCGTCGAGGCAAGGGCGACCGGGCCCTCAGTCCACGGACGCACGAACCTGTACATCAAAAGCAGGCTGAGCGCACCGGCCAGCGCACCTGAAATGCTGACGTCCCCCAAAAGAATCCCAATCGCTAAAAGAATGGACGTCCCCGGGGGGTATTTTGACATCCACTTGCCTGGGCCAATCCATGTGTGACTCGCAAGCCAGTGCGGCGGGATGTCTCCCGTAGAGTGGAGTTTTCCATGGGCGAAGAGCTGCGCTTGCGCCAGATACTGAGTCTCATCAGCGCTGAGGGGATACCCACGAAAAATGCACTTGTTGATGGCAATCAGACCGGCAATCGTAAGTGCGATTGCGAGTCCACGGAGAATACTCTTGTGCATACTAGTAAGCTAAAGGTCGGCCATTTGGAAATCAACAGCGGTCACGCGAAACTTTTCTAGACCCATGGCTCCGAACTCTCTAAACTCACTGGCAAGGGGCCGATCAAAGGTCTTCTAGCTCGCACTTAAGAAGGCTGAGGTACTTGGCCTTTTGGCTGGGATTCGCAGCTTTCATAAAGCGAGCGACGCGGACCATTTTCTCACGCAACACCGCGACGCGTGCTTCTTTCATGTCCAGATCCGAAGGCCCTGTCAGTTTTTCATGGCGCTCGCGAAGCTTGCCCTGCAGTTCGGCGAGATGTTGGTTTCGGCCATTTTCGGCAGTTGCGAGCCGTTCCCTGAGTCCGGGCGTTTTTTCTAAAATCGATTTCCGTTCGGCTTCAACTTTTCTTTGTTCGCGCAGTTTACCCAGGCGTTTTTGATTGGTCTCGTCGACACGCGCGATCTCATTTTTTACAAAGAAGATCGCTGACTGGAGCCCTGAAACCGCGCCGTGGTAGTC
>CAMBEX010000044.1 GCA_945865865.1 Bdellovibrio sp. ZAP7 | reverse complement strand
CTTCAGCGCGTCTCCCTGCGACTTGACCCAGCGGATGGCGCCCACCACAGCAGACCCTGATGAAATTCCGCAGTAGAGTCCTTCTTGCGTCAACAAATCTCGCGTCATTAAAAATGATTCTTTGTCGCCCACCTGAACAATGTCATCCACCACCGAGAAGTCGTAATTCTTTGGGATGAAGTCTTCTCCGATTCCTTCAATTTTGTAGGTTTTTGGAGCAGTGTGAATTTTTCCGGTTTTGAAATATTCGTAAACAATCGAGCCGATGGGGTCGACGGCGACGATTTTCACGCTGGGCTTTTTTTCTTTGAGGAATTTTCCGATTCCGCAAATCGTTCCACCTGTGCCGATTCCAGCGATAAATGCGTCAATCTCAGGCATCTGTCCGAAAATTTCAGGTCCCGTGTACTTGTAATGGCACTCACGGTTAGAGAGATTGTCGTACTGATTCAGATAAATCGCGTTGGGCGTCTCACGCGCGAGTCGTCGCGAGACTTGGTAATAACTGCGAGGGTCATCAGGCTCCACCGCGGTCGGAGTGACGACGACCTTGGCACCAAAGGCTCGGAGCGCACGAATTTTTTCTTCAGACATTTTGTCGGGCAGCACGAAAATACACTTATAGCCCTTGATCGCGGCCGCGATCGCCAGACCCACACCGGTGTTACCGCTCGTGCCTTCGACCAGGGTCCCGCCGGGTTTGATCAGTCCCTTTTTTTCTGCGTCCTCAATCATGTACCAACCGATGCGATCCTTGATGGAGCCGCCTGGATTCATGAACTCGAGTTTCACGTAGATATTGGCCGCGCAGCCGGTTGCTGCGCGATTGAGACGGACGATAGGCGTGTTGCCAATGGCAGAGAGGACGTTTTTGTGAAGCATGAAAGAGGATTATCCCGGGGAGGTTTTCGGAGCAAGAGCGATGGGCACAGGAGTAACGGATTTTTGACACTTTTTGGACTATCAGGGCAGAAAATCAGTCTGCGAGAGAAAGTCGGATATGCGATCATGAGGACTGCGCGAGAGGAGGGCGCCCCCTGTGAAAGTTCTTGTGACGGGTAGTAGTGGATTGATCGGCTCTGAGGCGGTTCAGTTTTTTGACTCGATGGGTTTTCAGGTTGTTGGAATCGACAACAACATGAGAGCGGACTTTTTCGGGCCTAAGGGAGACACGACCTGGAATCGCGAGCGGCTGGAGTCGCTTTGCCGAAATTTCACACATCACGCCATCGACATTCGGGATCGAGGAGCGATCGCTGCTTTGTTCGCCCAAAATCCTTTTGACCTCGTGATCCATGCAGCAGCGCAGCCGAGTCACGATCTTGCCGCCAGGCGCCCCTTTGATGATTTCGACGTCAATGCGATGGGCACGCTGAATCTGCTGGAGGCAGTTCGAAAAGAGACGCCCGAGGCCGTGTTTATTCATATCAGCACCAATAAAGTTTATGGCGATGGACCTAATCGCATCGCGCTTCGGGAAATGGATTCGCGGTGGGAATACGCCGACGCTTCATTCGAAAATGGAATTTCAGAAACTTTCTCAATCGATCATTGTCTGCACTCCCTCTTTGGGGCGTCAAAGGTCGCTGGCGACGTGATGGCGCAGGAATATGGCCGATATTTTGGCCTGAAAGTCGGGATTTTCAGGGGCGGGTGCCTGACCGGGCCGCAGCATGCAGGAGTCGAGCTGCATGGGTTTCTCAATTATCTAGTTCATCAGGCTACTCGTGAGGCGCCTTACACGATTTTTGGTCACAAGGGAAAACAGGTGCGCGACCAGATTCACTGTCGCGATGTTGTGAACTTGTTTTGGGAGTTTGCCCAAAATCCCAGGCCCGCCGAGGTTTACAATCTGGGAGGCGGCAAGGAAAACGCAGCAAGTCTGATGGAATGCTTGGATTTGATCGAGCGAATGATCGGCAAACGTCCGAGAGTGACCTACGATGAAAAAAGCCGGGTCGGCGACCATGTCTGCTACTACAGTGATCTTAGAAAAATCAGAGCTCATTTTCCAAATTGGAAGCTGACGTACACTCTCGAAGCGATTGTTGAAGACATCATTCGCTCCATCACTGACGCAAAGCGCTCCTAATGCGGATTACCATCATCAATAAGTTCTACAAACCCGACTTCAGTCCGACTGCTCACCTGTGCGCAATTCTGGCCGAAGACCGGGCGAAAAGTGGAGATCAGGTAACAGTGGTTGCCAGCCGCGGCAGTTACTCAGGCGTTGCTTCCAAGGGTGACTCAGTCGTCAACTGTAGTGGGCCAAGTAGCAATCCAAAGGTACTTCGACTCTGGTCACCCGGTCTCGGAAAAAGCGCAATTTTACGACGTCTTTTGGAATACGGGGCATTTTATCTCGGGGCCGCGCGATCCATGATCTTGTTGCCTCGCCAGGATGTGATCGTGGCTTTGACCACCCCACCCTGGATCGTCATCGTGGCATGGCTTCACAAGCTCCTGCATCCACGCGCTAAAATCGTGCTCTGGAATATGGATTGTTATCCCGAGATCGCTGAACGCTCGGGACTGATTTCTGAGACCGGACCTCTCAGTTTTTTCCTGAGGTGGGTGAATCGGAGGGTTTTCCGCAACATCCATCAGCTCATCGTGCTGGATGAAGCCATGAAAAAGCTTCTGGTAACCCGGTATGAAATTGACCCAAAAGCGCTCCCAGTCTCGGTGATTCCCAATTTTGAGTCGTTGGAGATGTTTCCTGGAATTGGCTCCGTTGAACGATGGGGACAGGCATCGCGTGTAGGCCTCGATGGTAAATTTGTCGTTCTTTATCTGGGGAATATGGGAGTGGGCCACGAGTTTGGAGTAGTCGTTGAAGCTGCTAAGCGACTCTCGACCGAGCCGGTGGTTTTCTTGTTCGTAGGCGATGGAAGTCGCCGTAAAGAGCTGGAGCAGGCGCGTGATCGCTACGGACTGTCAAACCTGATCCTGCATCACTATGTGGACAAACAGACTTCCAGTTCGGTGATGGCCTCGGCAGACATGGCGCTGATCACGATGTCGGATTCGATGTTGGGGGTCATGAGCCCAAGCAAGCTTCATTCAAATCTCGCGATGGGATTGCCCATTTTGTATATTGGCCCTTCGGGCAGCAATGTGGACCAGGCGATAGAGCGCTATTCTTGCGGTTTCAGTCTCCGGCACTCCGACCCCGATGGGATCACTTTAGTCATTCGTAAATTACTCAAAAAAGGCCAAGATTACGCTGAAATTCGTGCACGTTCGCGACAGGCTTTCGAAAATGAATTCAGCGAACTCAAGACGATGCCTCTATTTGCCGAGGTGCTCAGCAAGCTCGAGCCCCATCGCGAGCGCTGAGATTCTGGCTACTGAACCATAGACAAGTTCAAGAACCGGGACTTCTTGTGTGCGCGCGAGCGCCGGTAAGGGGCGCTTGAGATCCGACATACAGAGTTTCTTGAAAACCATTCCTTGCGAGTTGAGATTGTCCTGGTCCCCGCGCTCGGTATTGGCTCGCAAGAAACCACCGATCAATTCGCCGCCCATGCAATAAATCACAGGTTCAGCCGCGACCTCATCGATACGCATCGCTGTGCGAACGCCTTCCTGAATGACGACACTCTCGATGGCGGAGCGGTTTTTGCCGACACTCATTTTGTTTTTTGTGCGTCGATTCATCCGCGTAATTTCATCGACGGAGTGAACGACCATCACGCCCATTCCGTAAGTGCCCGAGTTATTCTTCACAAACACAAAAGGCTTCTCATCAATAAAACGATCGTGATGCGCTTTGGCCATCCGGGCCATGATGCGATTTACGGATTCCGCAACGAGATCCGTGCCAATGTCCTCGTTGAAGTTCACCGGTTCCACGCATTCAGTATCAATGGTGATGGCCCAGGGATCCGCGCCGATGATCTGAGCAAATTCGGTCGCCAGCCGGTTGTAGTGGCGAAAATGCTCGCTCTTTTTTCGGGAGTGCCAACCCAGGACGTAACTCGGAAAAATGGGTTGAGTGACCTGATCCAGCGCCTCGGGATAGCCGCCCGAAAAATCGTTGTTGAGTAAAATCAGGTCAGGCGTGAAATCACCGGCCTTCATTTTACCTTCGACGATCTCGATCGGAAACGCCGCGAGCGTCTTGCCCGAGGCGCTTTTGAGTTCGAGAGGAAAAGTCATGCCCTCGGGAAGCGCCCCGTACCATCCGATGGCTGACTCAAATCCGGCCAGCTCGAGAAGCTTATGCAGTCGGTAGAGGTTTTCGATGTAATAGAGATTTTGCGTGTGGGATTCAGGCAAAATCAAAACGCGTTTTGGAATTTCGTTGGCTCCAGCGCGCTTCGCAAACGCTTCGATTTGAGCGCGGACGACAGGCGGTGCGTTTTTGAGATCCTCGGGACAGAGATTGTTAAATCCCGCCGGAAAAAGATTGCTATCGACCGGAACAATCTTGTGTCCCGAGTCGCGTAGGTCCACCGAACAGTAAAAAGGCGGAGGCGCTAGTGTCGCATGAGACCCAAACCATTCGTCGAGCTTTTCACGGTGCTGTTGGATTTTTTCGGCAAGCAGCAGCTTGGTCTGTGGCAAGTTTTCGGTCATGTGGAGAGTGCCGATTGGAGCTCGGCGAGATGCACCTTCATGGGTGTCGGAATCTGATCTTCCCAACCTTTGAGGAGCTCGAGAGCTTGCGCCTGAGACTGAGAGCAGGCTGGCAGTAGCACGTTCAAGAGTTCGCGGGCGTATTGTGACTGCTCGCGGGCAGTGCGCTTGCCAGGTCCCTGGGGCGGATGGTTGCACAAAAAGTTGAACTGATCGAATGCCGTTTTCATGGCCTGAGTGGCTAACACAGCACTCCCTGGATCGCCGATTTTCAAGGCATCGTGATAGAGGATCGCTGCTTCATTCAAACACAAGCCGCGCCGTCCGAACTGATTGAGTGCCTGAGCTTCGTCTAGGGCCTTGGCGCTCGGAAGCAACGTGCATTCATTCAGCTTGATGTTGAGGAGTGCTTTTTTTAAAACGCCGTGTAAGTGACTGGGCGCATGGTTTGGAATCACCTTGAGCGCAGAATCCAAAGACTGCCGCGCGCGATCAGCATGCTTGAGTTGAAGGAGGGCCTCGGCTTTGATCACAAGCGCTTCGGTGCGGATTTCAGCAGGAATTTTTGAGTCAGGGCGAACATCGAGGATTTCCTGACTCGTGAGCTGTGCCTCGTGACTTTTCTTGAGCTCAAGATAACTCCAGCCCAAGGGGAGTCGCGCTTCCATCGCGTCCAAGCTTTTGGATCCGATTGAGGAGATGTAGTAACGGAGGGATTTTACGGCGTCTTGAGTGTGCGCCGAGTGAAGCTGTGAAACTCCCAGCATATAGTGCGCGCGGATGTAGTTTGGAATAGCGGGATAGCGGTGGATCAGGCGCTTGAGCGGTGCGACTGCCTCACCATAGCGACCTTGTTCAAAAGCCTGTTTGCCCTGACCCCACAAGAGCGTGGCTTCGGTTTTTGAAGTCGGGCCCGTGCTGGTGTCCGATGCAAAAGAAAGAGGTGCTCCCATTGAAAATAAAATCCAAAAGGTGACTGACCGAAAATTAAGCATGGGCTTCAAGCGCCATTGCGACATAGGCAAGATCCTCCACGGAGTGAACATCGCGAACCAGCTCGGGCGCGGTCAGGAGTTCATCCCGTTCTGCTCCCAGGGTTTGAGAAAGTTTTTCGATTGCGAGTTTTTCTCGAGCCTGTAAGGCGCGTAGAATTTCGATACCTGCCGTCATTTCAGTGCCTTCGGTCCCTGAAGTCGGGGGCTCCAGGTGTTGGAGCGTTCGATTAACTAAGAGTCCATCGAAGCGAAAGCGATGCTCGCGAAGCGTCTGTCTAAAATGCCCCAGTTCGGCGGCTGAATCCGGATTGGGTCCGGTGACCATCACAAAACCCACTTGCTCGGATTCCATGAGATCGATGATTCGCTTCATGTTTGACGTAAACGCTTCTCGCACCTCAAAAAGCGCTCCCACGAAATCGAGGAGATGTCCCATAAAGCCGGCACCCGTGAGTCTCTCGAGCATCGAGATGGCTTTTTTCATGCCGGCGGCAACAATCCTGTTTGAGGGGGTGATCAGCCAATGAATGAGTTGTGCATCAAAAAACTGAGAGAGCAGTTTTGGCGCACCCAAAAAATCGAGAGTGTTCCGACTGGGCGGAGTGTCCAGGATGATGCAGTCGTACTTGCCGGACTCGACCAGCGTCAGAAGTTTCTGCATGGCCATGTACTCGTTGGTTCCTGAAAATTCTTTGGCAAAGATCTGAAACAGAGGATTGTTGACGAGACGCTGGGCCAGCGTGGGATGAGTGGTGAGCCCGACAAAAAAGCGTTCCAGCGTCTGGCGCGTATCGGGAATAATGGCTTCAAGCGTTCCTGGAACTTCTTTTCCGACTTTTTGACCGGCTTTTTTGAGCAGAGGCGTGATGTCCGTCGGATGGTCGCCCAAGGAGTCCAGTCCCAGCGAGGTAGAAAGCCGTTTCGCCGGGTCGATGGTCACTACGACTGTTTTCTTTCCCATCATCGCCGCGCGCATGGCCACAGCGGCGCTGAGTGTGGTTTTTCCGACCCCACCTGTTCCGCACGTAATGAGGATACGGCGTTTTTTTAGGAGGGCCTCGATCGAAAGATTTTTTCGCGCGCTCATACGTACCCTCTTTGCTGGAGGTGTTCGGCAAGTATTCCCACGAGTGCATTAGCCGAAGCTTCAGGCCGCCCACTCGTAATGGGCGCGACAAATGGCAATTCTCCAAACTGAATGGCGGCATCATTCCAAATGCGTAGATTGAATTTTTCGAGTTGGTACCGTTTCCGGGCGTATTCGAGCATGGAGCTCGTCACGGGCGAGGGCCAGGTGTCAGGGTTTTCCGGCGCTTTTTCGGGAGAGGTGTCGCAGGTATCTCCGGCCGGAAACCTGCGATTCACGACAAAAGATGCACGATTTTCAGGGAAAATTCGCGACAGAAATTGATCGAGCTCCAGGGATTCTTGCAGCGGCATCTCTTCTGGAAGCGAAACAATCAGCTGTCCTGTCGTCGCAGGGTCCGCAAATGTGGCCAGCATTCCTTCGGCATCTTTAAAGAGCGGGCCGCCGCGAAACATCGTCGACCAGTTCTCGATGCTCTGAAACATCGCGAGTCCGTAGCCGGTCGATGGCATGTCGGCCACGATTTGATCGTAGTTGTGTCGTTCGTGCCAAAGCTTTCCCAGGAGCACGAGTTCATGGATTCCGGGGCCAGCTTTGGCGAGAAACTGAATGAGCTTGTTCTGGGTAAAGAGCCGGGTCAGGCCCGGAATCTTAATCTTCATCCCGACGTATTCTTCGAACGCGAGATCCGCCACGCAGTTCATGTGAAAGAGCGAGCGACTGATTTTTTGAGTCTCACCGGCTGGGCGCAAGGGATCTTCAAATCCGATCCAGAGCGTCTTTTTTCTACGAGAGTGTGACAGAGCGATCGCCTGGGAGACGGCCGTTTTACCGACGCCGCCTTTGCCGCTGACGAAGATGATCGGCCGCTTGAGTGTTTGAGCGAGAGTTTCGCAAGCTAAGCGCGTGCCCATTTGGCGTAAAGCAAACCATATCGATCCGGTTCTTTCAATAAGGTTGGCGACTTGGAGCTTGATTTTGGGTTTACGCTGCTCGTAAGATTTTCAGCAATGTCAGCTTTGAAAGGGGAATAGGGATGCGCATTCTTACGGGAACTTCGGTTGGGGCGATTGCCCTGGTTTTTGCGAGTGTTGGAATTTTGCAGGCCTGCGGACCCAAGGCCTTCACAAAGGGCGAATATGATGACCCGACGCGAGTAGAGCTCTTGGATGACAAGTTCAACGAAGCCGACATGCAGCAAATGGCCGAAACCGTGGTCCAAGCGATCACGCAATGTGAAACGGTGACCCATGCCGCCACGAGGCCCGTTGTCGCGGTCGAAAAAGTTCAAAACCGCACTGAAGAGCACATCGACACGGTGTCGATGACCGATAAGATCAGGACCGCGCTGATCAAGTCTGGAAAAGTCAGGTTCGTGAACAAAACTGAGCGCGGCACGCTCGATGAAGAATACGCTTATAACGAGAGTGGAAATGTTTCGACCTCGACTGCGAAAAAGCGCGGCAAGCAGATCGGCGCCGACTATATCTTGAGCGGAGCGATGGCCACCAACATCCAGCAGGTCGGCAATGACAAGCTGATTTACTACAAGCTCACGATGAATCTCACCAATCTTGAGACCTCGATCATTGACTGCACCGAGGAGCGGGAAATCCGCAAGAAGTATCGCAAACGCAGCGTTGGGCTGTGAGAGGCGCACGATTTTTTCGCGATTTAACCCTGTAATCGGGCTGTTTTTATGTTTTTTTATGGCCTCCGGAATCACGGGCTGCGCTTCGGCGCGTGTCTCGGATCTTGAGTCAGATCGGCTTTTTCGCGACGGAAAGTACGATGAGTCCGCCTCTCGCTTGCGTGAGGGCCTGACTCAGCAAGGGGTCACCAGCCGAGACTCGCTTTTGTACCTGCTTGACCTGGGGCTGGTTCTGCACACTGCTGGAAAATTCGAGGAGAGCAATCAGGCCCTCGCTCAGGCTGAAGAGATCGCCGAGATCAAGGATTACACAAGTCTTGCGACCGAGTCGGCAACCCTCCTGACCAGTGAAAATATCAAGGACTACAAGGGCGAGGATTTCGAAAAGGTCCTCATTAACGCGTTTAAGGCGTTGAACTATGCCTCGATAGGCGCGTACGAAGACGCGCTGGTTGAAGCGAGGCTCGTCAATCGCAAGCTCCATCTCATGGTTACTGAAGGCGAGCGCAATTACAAACAGAACGCCTTTGCACGTTACCTCTCGGCGATTCTCTACGAAGCGCAGGGTGAGTGGAACGACGCCTATGTGGATTACAAAAAAACTCAGGAGCTTTTGCCGGATTTCCCAAACCTAGGTCGTGATTTGTGGCGCGTGGCGCGCGCGCTCGGTATGCGCGATGAGATGGAACGGTGGGAATCCGAGTATGGGATGGATCGCCGGGAGCTCCAAAATCTCGCGGCCTCCCGCAAGAAAAGCAAAGGGGCGGAGATCATCGTGATTTTTCAAAATGGAATCTCACCGGTCAAACAGCCCAACCCGAACTTTGTCTCGCTGCCCCGCTTTTTTCCTCGGTACAATCCCGTGACTTCGGCTTCGGTCGAATTGAACGGTGAGAGCCGCGGCGAGACTCAGGTGCTTCATGACATCGAGTCGACCGCGATTGAAAATCTCGACGAAAAATACGCGGGCCTCATCGCCAAAAAAATGGGGGGCGTCCTTGCCAAGGAGCTCCTCGCGGCAAAAGTCGCTGAGCGAACGGGGAGCCGCGCGATGGGAGAGCTGACCCGACTGATCATGTACGCCTCGGACCAAGCGGACTTGCGTTCGTGGAATCTGTTGCCCAAGGACCTTCAGATTTTGAGAATTCCGGTCGAGCCCGGGACCTACACCGTTCGCGTGGTTCCAAACGGAGCGGGAGCACTCCCTGAAAAGACGATCGAGGTTCCGGTGGGCAAGAAGGTCTTTGTGAACTACCGGTACGTCCCCGCCTTTTAGACCGCGATCCTAACCAAGTCGTTCCAATTCAAGCCGATGAATCGGTAAGCCATCTTTGATAAAAAGCCGCTCAAAACAAGTGACTTCTGGAAAGGTGAGCGTAGTGGGATTGGGATGGCCGAGGTGCAGGTCCGTGCTGCGTGAGCGAACTTTCCAGAGTTCTGAATTGGCCGCGACGGATTCTTCCATCCACTCAAAGTATCCGGGATGGTCGGTCTTGATTTCAAAAATGCCCCCGACTCGCACGAGCTGGGCGATCAACTTGAGGCTCTCGCGATTGATGAAGCGATTTTTCCACTGCGACTTTTTGGCCCAGGGGTCTGGAAAAAACAGATAAAGGTGGTCGATTTCGCCGTCCGCGAACATGAAGGGTATGCGCTCGGCATGAGCGCGAAGCAGAGAAAGGTTTTGAATACCGCGTTTTTGGGCCTTTTCAAACGCGCGATGGATGGCTTTGAACTTCCAGTCGATTCCGATGAAATGATTTCCAGGTTCGCGATGGGCGAGCTCCACAATGACGTGGCCCGCGTTGCAGCCGATTTCGACATGGAGTTGGGAAGGAGTAGAGTGGCCTGACTTCCAGAGGCCGCGACGAGTTTCGGTTTCGTTATCGGAGTAGACCCAGCCCTGAGTTTGTTTGAGCTTGGTCCAGTAGGGGTTGAGGGAACCCGGGTAGCGGTAGTCGGGGTGCTGAATGGGGAGGTGGCTTGGATTTTTCACTCGAAGTGTATCTCGCACATTTGGCGTCTCATGAAAAGTCCAAGAAGGAAGCGAAGAGGAGCTAAAACTGGGGTCGGGACCTGGGGACAGAGGCCTTTCTTCGAGAGTTTTGGAGAAGTGGGCCGGGGCTTTCACCGCCAGCCCACTTCATTCCATAACCAGGTAAGAACTGCGTATCCCGAAGCTCGCCGCTTGGCCGCGTTCCACACGGAGCAAGCGACAGAGCTTAATTCACACTCGGATTTATCCGAGTAGCTTCAACGCAGACTGTGCATTCGAGTTTGCTTGAGCCAGTACCGAAACGTTGGCCTGGGTCAAAATATTGTACTTGGTCATTTCACTGGTCTCTTCGGCCATGTCCGTATCACGGATGCGGCTGTTAGCGGCAGAGAGGTTTTCAGTGTAAGTCGCCAAGTTGTTGATCGCGGAACCGAGGCGGTTTTGAAGCGCTCCCAGGCTCGATCGGTTTTCGTTGAGCTTGTTGATGGCGACGTCTAATTTAGACAGGTTGTCCTGTGAGCTCACTTTGTCCGCGGTAGAAACACTGGCCAAACCCAGGGCGTCCAGAGTGCTTTTTTTGTCTTTGGTGTCGTATACGAAACGGTCCAGCTCCGCATTGTTGTTAACGCCGATTTGGAGATCGAGGTTATCGGAGGTGCCGTTTAAAAGTTTGGTTCCGTTGAACTCGGTGCTGTTGGCGATACGATCGACTTCTTGCTTGAGTTGCTGAACTTCTTTGTCCAAGAAGAGACGCTCAGGGGCGCCGACCGTGTCGGAGGCTGATTGGATCGACAGTTCTCTCAAGCGAATGAGGATGTTGCCGATTTCGTTCATCGAACCTTCTGCGACTTGAATCAAGCTCACGCTGTCGTTAGCGTTGCGTGAGGCCTGCTTCATGCTGCGAATGTTGGCTTTCAATTTTTCGCTGATCGCGAGTCCTGCGGCGTCATCGCCTGAGCGATTGATCCGAGTGCCGGAAGCCAGTTTTTCGAGTGAGTTATTCTGACGGGTAGTGTTGTTGCTCAAGAAACGTTGAGCAGCGAGTGCCTGGGTGTTGGTATTGATACGCAAAGACATGGTTATTCTCCCTGTTGGTTATTGTTTCCTCCGTGATTTGCTTTTCCTGTTGCTCAGCGAGGGATCCATTCCCTCTACTGGTACCCTGGCAATCCCTGCCTGGTTACAATGAACCTATCGGTGCAGAATTTTCCCACTTGAGAAAAAAGTGAGGTATTTCCAGCAGTTATACCCGATCGAGTTAGTCAACAATATTAAACTCCGCGATTTAGCGAGGCTTTTTGAGTGTGGAACGCTCTTTTGTGTCTGCGATTTTTTTACCGCGAAAGGACCGTATCGCGTGCTTGATCGTGCAAAGCTTGCCGCAGAGCTTGAATAAATCCAGCGATGTCGCTTTCTTTCGTGTCAAAGGCGGTCATCCATCTGCATTCAACTGGGCTGCATTCGCCTGAGCCGCCGGGCTCTCCCCAAAAATGAAACAGGTATTTTTCGCGCGCTCTTTCGGCAGCTTTTAGTGGCAGCGTTGCAAAGACCGCGTTGGCCTCGACTTTACGGGTGATGAGGATTTCACTGAGTGCGGCGAGTTCACCTTCCAGTAACTTGGCCATCTGGTTGGCGTGCCGCGCGTTCTTGAGCCAGAGGTCATCGGTGAGGAGCGCCTCAAACTGCGCACCGATAAAACGCATCTTGGACGCCAGTTGCATGCCTTGCTTTCTAATAAACGGAAATTCCGCCGCATGTTCTGAGCGAAAAAAAACGACGGCCTCTCCAAAAAGAATTCCGTTCTTGGTTCCACCGAAAGAAAGGACGTCGACGCCCGCGTTTCGAGTGAGGTCATCAATAGTCGTGGAGAGCGCTGCTACGGCGTTTGCGATTCGGGCGCCGTCCATATGAAGGAACATTTTTTTGGAGTGGGCAAAATCCGCCAGCGCGCGGACCTCACTCGCCGTATAGACCGTTCCGTATTCAGAGGTCTGACTGATGGAGATTACCTTGGGCTGCGAAAAGTGCGGATCGCCAAAGCGTTTACAAAAAGGCGCGAGGAGTGTGGGGGTGAGTTTTCCATCAGGAGTCGCGATCGGAATGATTTTGCTTCCCAGAAATTTCTCGGGAGCGCCGCACTCATCCACATGGATGTGCGCAGTGTCCGCGCAAAGGATCGATTCATGGCTCCTCAAAAGAGTCTGAAGGCCCAGGACATTGGCTCCGGTTCCATTGAAGACAAAGAAGGCTTTTGCATTTCCTTTAAAAAGTCCCTCAATTTTTCGAGATGCGCTTTGGGTGAGCGCATCATCTCCGTAGGCGCGCGCGTGTCCGGTAGAGGCTTCGGCAATCGCTCGGAGGACGTCCGGGTGAACTCCCGCGTAATTATCGCTGGCAAAGGAGACCGGGCGCGAGGTGGGAGGAGTCAAAGAGTGGGGTGACAGAGTCATAGGTTTGTCAGCTTAGTGAAGTCACGGGCGGTTGTCAGGTTTAGAATTTACGAATACGATCAGGGCATGAAAAAGCTCACGAAGATGCTCGGCGCGATGGCTGCGGGACTCTGCGCCGCGCTCGGCTCCAGCGGCTGTCATCAAGATCTTGCCCCCAGTCCCTTTTGCTCGAAGTGGACGATGAGCAAAGTGGGGACTTTGGATTCATCCTTAGTGAGTGAGTCGAGCGGAATGGCAGCGTCTCAGGAGTTTTCGGATCGCCTTTATCACATCAACGACTCGGGAGATGGCCCACACTTTTACGTTTCCAAGTTGAATGGAACCGGGCTGCGAAAAGTGGCTTGGACGACTCAGGACTCGACTCCATTGCCTCAGGATACCGAGGATCTGGCGGTAGGTCCGTGTCCGAGCGGCGCGGTCTCAAAAAATTGCCTCTTTATCGGGGATATTGGCGATAATTTAAAAAATAGAAACGAAATTCGGGTGGTCGTCGTGGGCGAGACGGCAGAATTTTCTGAAAGCGTTCCCGCTTTGCGTTTGCTTTCGCTTAAGTATCCCGATGGCCCTCACGATGCCGAGGCCATGGTCGTAACCGACAAGGGCGACCTTTATCTTTTTACCAAAGAAGTGACTGCACAAAAGCAAGCGGGCCCCAGTCAGATTTTTCGCCTCGAGGCAGAACGTTGGATGAGTTCTGCAAACGACCTTCATGAGTTAACCCGCGTGGGTGAAATCAATGTGCCCGCACTACTCCCATCGGATGGAGTGTTGGGCTATCTCGGAAGAATTGTCACGGGAGCGTCGCTTCATCCGGATGGATCGCGGGTCGTTCTTCTCACGTACGAGTTTGCCATCGATCTCAAAATGGATGCGGTGCTGAAGAGCGGCGACACGGGATTGAAGCTGGTTCCAGGAGTCGATTACGGTGTGGCCCCGATTGTCGTGCTCAGGCAGCAAGAAAGCGTGAGCTGGCTTCCGGACGGAAGTGGCTTTATCTACTCGACCGAAAGTTCCAATCCGCCGCCTGAGCTGATGCGCGCAGTTTGCGAAAAGTCAGTCGAAAATTCAGCCGCGATCTGAGGCAGCCCACTTGGGCGTGCCGTCCTTGTCGATGAGTCGCGCGCGCACGCCTTCGAAAAAATCAGGATGACCCATGCAGAGAGTGGAGAGTTCGAGTTCCATCTCAAAACACTGGGCAAGCGACAGGCGCGCGCCTTTTTTGATTTGTTCAAAAGTAACCTGTGCAGAGTGCGGCGATCCCGCTGCGTAGGTTTTAAGCGCGTGCGTAATCCAGGGGTCGGAAGCGGGATCGTTTTCGGCGCGGGACAATTCTTTTCTAAAGCGCTGGTCCAGTTCGTAAAGCGTGGAGCCC
>CAMBEX010000043.1 GCA_945865865.1 Bdellovibrio sp. ZAP7 | reverse complement strand
GATTTCAGCGCGAGGCACGAGAGCCGCGACCGAGTCGATGACCAGGAGGTCGATCCCGCCGGAGCGAACGAGGGCATCCACGATTTCGAGAGCTTGTTCGCCGGTGTCAGGCTGAGAGATCAAAAGGTCGTCGGTGCGCACGCCGAGCTTGCGGGCGTAGGTGACGTCGAGTGCGTGTTCGGCGTCGATGAATGCAGCGATTCCGCCTTGTTTTTGAACTTCAGCGATGGCGTGAAGGGTGAGGGATGTTTTTCCGGAAGCTTCTGGGCCGTAAATTTCAACGATACGTCCGCGGGGAAGGCCGCCGACTCCGAGTGCGATGTCGAGGCTCAGGGATCCGGTCGGAACGGCTTGAACGTCTTGTGCGACGAGAGAGTCGTTTTCGCCCAGGCGCATGATCGAGCCTTTGCCGAATTGTTTTTCGATGGCTTGAATAGCGAGTTCGATTGCTTTGTTTTTTTGACCGTGGTCGAGACTGGTTTTAGTGACTTCCATGATTCCCCCTCAGACAGAGTGAGCTTGCGTGCAAGCTCACGTGAAGGCCATCATGGCCCGATCAACCAGTTACTGGAAGATCAGAAGAGCCGTCTCTTCATGAGGCGGCCCGTATCGTTTTTTAGGCGATGTGTTTTGAGTTCAGCAACGACCGTACCATGCGTAATAGGGCCTGAGAAGCGACGAGTTGGAGGAGAGTTCGAAGTTTTTGCCGCTCCGCAGCGGAGAGTTTTTTTGGAGATCCGGTGAGGTCTTGAAGTGAAAGCTTCTGAATTATTTTAGAGGGTTGGCCCAGGGACTTTTGTTTTCGTGCCAGCGCTCCCCGGACTACGGCGGCGAGAAAAACTTCGCCTTCGTGATTGGAAACATTTTTCGAGGGCATGGGCCCCAGGTGTCCAGTGATGGCCGCAGCCACCTCCGCATGCCTGGTTTTTTTGAGGACTTGCCGCGCGAGAGCCTCGCTCATGCGAGCGCTTTCGGATCCCGCGTCGCGGATGAGTGAGCTGGAAATTTCTAGCCAGCGCTGTTTGGTTTCCGCCTGATACACGACACTCGATCCGCAAAAATGCTTAGAAATGCCAGGGATTCTCGTAAGTGCGGCGGCCGCCATTCCGCCCGTGCAGCTTTCAGCGAGTACGAGTTGAGTATTTTGCTTGGCGAGGGCACGCGCCAACAGCGCGGCCTCTCGCTCGAGTGCGAGTGTCTGTTTCGATAGGGCTTGAGTCAGGGTAGAAACTGCAGCCACTGCAACACTCCGATGACAATGAGAGCCTGGATTCCGGCCAGAACATCATCCGCCATGACTCCAAAGCCTTGAAGCCAGGGTTTTTTTTGAAAATGAGACCAGCGATCGACCTGCCGGACTGGCGGAATTTTTACGATGTCGAAAAATCGAAACGCAATGACTGCGGCCCAGATCGTGGGCCAGTAAGTTCCGGCGGTCCAGGCGGAGATCCCGAGTCCAACGACTTCATCAATGACGATGTTTTGGTTGTCTTCGGTTTGATTGATTTCGTCGAAGACTTTCGCCGCCCAAGTGCCGGCCGCAGTGACTGAAATCCAAAGCGCCAAGCGGCACGGAATGCTCCAGTGTGCCGTAAAATAGACGAGTGGAATGGCGGCCAGTGTTCCCATCGTGCCTGGCGCAAACGGCAAAAGCCCTGATCCAAAAAAAGTGCAGATCGTAAGTGCGACCCAGCCCCTCGGGTTGCCCCGAAAATTCTTCCAGCGGATGAGTCTGCGGGGGGAGCTTCGAGTCGTGTTCATGAGTGGGCTTTCCAGAGGACCGTCATTTCGTCGGGCAGACCGGCAGGCTTGCCCGTCTCGTCAATGACCACGGACTTGATTCGGGCGACAGCGACTTTTTGGTTTTCTGAGGAGTTTTTTCTGAAAATTTCTTGTTCGATCAAAAAGCTGCTTTTTCGGTATTCGATCATTCGGGTGCGAACTTCCAAGGTGTCGTGCATGAAGGTGGGCTTCAAATAATCAATTTCGATTCGCGCAATCACCGGCCAGCGCTGCCATTTTCTAAACTTTTCGAGCGTCAGACCTTCTTCGTTCAGCATCATCCATCGGGCGTGTTCGAGGTAGTTGAGATAGACCGAATTATTGACGTGCCCGAAGCCGTCGATTTCGTAGCCACGTACCTGAATGGAGCATTCGTAAATTTTTTGGTGGTGAGGCATGACAGCTGCTCACTATCGCAATTTTTGGGAAAGCGCGATGAGGACACTTTTTAACCGCGCAACGCGCAGCGACATTGATTGAGCATTGCCGTTCGAACGGTGGTTCATATACTTTCTGCCAATATGTGTCCGGTTAAGGTTTGGGGACCCGAAGGTTCCCTACGCAAAAAGTTGGATTTCCGCTGGGAGGCTCTCGAAGTCATCGTGCGCGGAAAATCCTCGATTGATACGGGTTTGGGCTTTCAGCCCAAGAACCTTGATGAAGTGACGCGATTTTTGCGAAGCTACGGTTTTGACCTCGAAGATCCGATCGAAAAGGCAGAGATTTTTGGAAATTTCCACGAAGCTCTCAATTTTATCCGTAAGCACTTTTTGCAGCCCGAAAATCCGGATGGGCTCAAAGTCGAAATGCCGCGGAAGGTCCTCGAACTCACGGATGTAAGGGAACTGTTCTTGATGGCAAGCCTCACGTTTCCGGGACAGCAACATGATTCACAAGGGTTGCTGCTCAAAAACATGGCCTGCAGCGTGCTCAAGGTCATGCACACGATCGCACACATCGACAAAGACGTGCGCGTGACTTATTTTGCGGAATGCCAGAAGCAGATTTTCGATCGCTTCTACAAAATCATTCACCGCGATGACGAGGGGCGGCTCTTTATTGGCGAAAGCGCTGACGATTCTGAGCGCATCGACTTGGTGGCATTTGAAACGAAGCCCAAAAAATCGCGTGATTCGACATTGATGAAGCTTCTGCATAAGCCCGAAAATGTCGCTGAGGATATTTTCGATCGGGTTGGGATTCGCTTTGTCACGCACACCTGTCTCGATGTCCTGAGGGTCATCAAATATCTGAAAGATAAAATGGTGTTGATTCCCGCCAATATCAAACCCAGCCGATCCCGAAATACTCTGGTGGATCTGGATCAGTTTCATGGTGATTTGGATAGAGTGCTTATCGATCTTGAGACTAAAAAAATCGACGAACAAACGGCGTACAAGCTGGTCGAGGGGGCCGCGCTCCCGGTGGCGGTCAATCCGGAAAATCCGCATTCAAGCGAGTTTTACCGAGCTGTTCAGTTTACTTGCAGACAGCTGATCAAGTTTCGTAATCCGATTCACGATGATTTGCGCGAGCTCAAGGCTTCAACGAAAGCGACTCCGCAAGCCCCTGAAATTCAATCTTTGATCGATCGGATTGATCTCAAGCATCTGGCGCGTGAGGTTCGGTTTTTTTATCCCTACGAAGTTCAGCTCCTAGACATCCAAAGCCATGAGGAGAATGAGAGAGGGAGAAGCGCGCACAGTGAATACAAAAAAGCGCAGGCACTGACCGCGCTCAAGAGAGTGATGGGTCCCCTGGCGAATATTGGAACCCCTGATGGCGCTCGATAGCGATGTATGTCTTTTGGGTACCGGTATCGCCCCACTCGTTGCCGCACGGCAATTTCTTTCTCAAGGATTTTCGGTACTCCTTTTAAATCCGGATTTTGATTTTTTCCGCGAAAATTCTGAACTTCCCTTGGATCCTTTTTTGGATCTTGGAGTGGAGCAGGGCGCGGGTGGTTTGCCCCGCAGAATGGCGTTGAATTCAATTGAGAGCGCGCTTGGGATTTTAAGGCCACATTTTCCAGGTGCAGTGGAGTCGTGGATTTCTGGATCAAACTCCGCGACGGCAGCAGGTGGCAGAGAGAGTTTTCACGATCGATTTGCGCCTCATGTTCGCGGACGGTCTCGGATGTTTTTTTACGAAGCCTCGGGTGCGCAGTCCCGAGGGGGGCACTCTTTAGAAGAGGTCTTTGTAGCGGCAACGGATGCCGGCCTTAAGGCGCAGCTTTTTGAGGGGCTCGCCGGGAGAGGGCGCTTTCCAGGGTATACGCGAAAAGGGAGAGGTGAAGTCCAGCCGCGACAGACGGACTCGGAGGGTCGAGGAGTCTTGGTTCCCAGACTCGCTGACGTGGATTTTATTAGGTACCGAAACGGACTTTTGGAGTTTGTACGCGAGCGATTGGGGCCAGAGAGATTGATTTGCGCCGCTACGGCGGTGGAACCCACGGCAGATGGCGTGCGATTTCGTTCGGGAGGGCAAGCGCGGTCTGGCCGGCTCTCAGCGGCGATGATGGCCTTTTGGACGCCCAGGCTGCACTCTTGGATTCAAAATAAAATTCGCGATGAGGATCCGGATCGCAAAGTGAAGGCGGGCCAGAGCCCCCTGGGCGTGCGGTTGTGGGAGGAGTGGACTCTCGTTTCGCGCGAGCCCCTGGACCCATCGGTAGTGGGTGTCTGGGGTGATATGGCGGCGTGGGCAGACGTTGAGGGTGCTCCTGGGGATGGAGTCGGAGGGACTCCGCTTTATTTGCTGAATGTTTTGCGACGTGGAGCGCGGATTCCGCTCGATGTATTTCACTCGGGTCGAACGGTTCACTCGGACACTTGGGCTTCGGCGGATTCGTTTTCAGCGCTTTCGCGACTTTGTCACGATTTTCTCAACTGGGAGAAGTTTTCCGTTCGGGCGTTCAAGGCTCGCGCGACGATGGAATGGGCAGAAGGGAGCGAGGCGATGATCACCAAGCGAGGTTCTCAGCGCCTTTGTGTCGTTCCTGGATCTGACGGCCCACTGGCCGACGTGGTTCGTGGGGTCAGTCAAGCATGTGAGGAGGTTCTGTGAGTATTTCCGTTCGTGACGGAAATTTCGATGTTGTGGTGGTTGCGGGACCCAACGTCAACGTGTGGCCTTCTCCGGGAATGCGGTCGCTGACTTCTCTCTGCGCGGAGATGGGGCTTTCCGTCGGAGTTTACGGTGGAAACTCACTCCAAGTGCGCGGCGTGATTCCTGTCTCGAGTACGGGTGGGGTGGTGATTGTTGAGGACGCACAAAAAAGAATTCATCGGATTCACGCCCGAGCAGTGGTTCGAGTGAGTGCGGGCCAGCAACTGCCCGATCCGTTTCCCGGTTCGCGATCCGAGGCATTTTTGCCGCTTGCGACTGCGCGCAGACTTTTGCCGTTGAGCTCGGTGCTCTGGAGTCCGGCGACGATCATTTTAGGGAGCGGCAATGCGGCGTTTCGGTTTGGAGTACAGCTTTTGGAGAAAGGCGTTTCGGACGTCATCTGCATGGAGCCGCTGTCTCAGTGGGGAGGTAAGTTTTTTTCCGCGTGGGAGGTTGAACGCCGATGCTTTGAAATGGCCGGTGGAAAACTGATCGAAGCTACGCCCGTGAGTCTTTCCAGAAAATCTTTGCAGCAGTGGGAGTTTCGCGCTCGGGATCGTCAAGGTGTTCGGATCTTTGATGTCGCGCGCGTAGTCGCAGCGGGACCGTTTGATTCGCTCGATGGTGACGACGGGATACGGGAATATCCCCCGGCCTCAATGCTTTTTGAAGTGGAGCAACGCGGACGTGAGAGTCGCTCCGAGTCCAGCCGGAGCTGGTCACTCGACGAAGAGCGTGCGCGGAGGCTAGCGGTCAGACTTATCAAGGGACTTTGCCCCGACTTGGGGGCATTGGGCGAAAAGCGTGAAAAATTAGAAGAAGCGTTGCGCCGTTCGCGTGCCAGGCTTAAGCGGTTTGCGCGCCACCGGGAGGAGCCGTTTATCCCGGCTTACGAAGGAAAGTGGATGGCATCGGCGGATCTTCGCAAGCTTCGGGCGTTTTCTGGTGTACCTCGTCTCGAGCAAAATATACGTCCGGTGGCATCGATCGAATGCATCGAAGAGATTGGCTGTAATCTTTGTGAGATCGCGTGTCCTGAGTCCGCCATTGATATCGCCCGTGGCAAGGGGCGTTTTTTGGATGAGTCCAAATGCACGGGCTGTGGAATCTGTTTGGATGCTTGCCCAAGTAGCACGCCGATCCTGATGCATGAACGTGAGAATCACTCAACATCCCTGGTAACGCTTGCATGGCGTGGAGTTCATTTGTGGAAAGCCGGTGAGACCGCTGTTTTGGTGAATCGGAGAGGAGACTCTCTAGGTTCTGCGAGAATAAAAAGCGTCGATACTCCAGTGGGGGTTACCGGAAAAAAACAGTTTCTTCAGATTGAAGTGCCCACTCATCTCATTTGGGAGGCTCGCTCAGTCAAGCGCCCCCGGCCTCCCGCTGACGCTGACGAGGATCTCAAATTTGCGATTCAGTCTGAGAAGGCTACGGGCGGTGCCCGCGCTGAGGTGACGGTCAACGGCGAACCGCGCTTTGTTCAAAACGGTGTGCTCCTTACTCAGGCGCTCTTTGAAGCGGGTCGCAGTCGTCCTGAGGATTCGCTTTTTTGTTCGGATGGAAGTTGCAATCTCTGCCAGGTCACGGTGGATGGGGCCAAAAAGCTCGCCTGTCGTACAGAGGTTCACAAGGGAATGAGCGTGGAGTTGCAGCCAGTGGAGTCGGCTCGGTCTGAATCTGATCTGCTCTGCCCGTGCATGAACGTTAAGAAGGCGGATATTCTCGAGCGCATGCGAACGGCAAAACTTCAGTCACCTGACGCAGTTGCCGAAGTGACTCGCGTGGGAGAGGGAATGTGCCATGGACAGCTCTGCATGGGGTCGTTCAGGCGATTGCTTGCGCAAGAAGGAGTCGACGTCAGCAATTGGATTGACTGGCGATTTCCTTGGTCCGAGTGGGTGCTCAGGCCGTAAGGCGTAAAGAAAAGCGAAAAAACTCCCGCTCAGTTGAGCTCATTCAAAAAGCGTTCGATTTTTTCGTTAATCAGTTCTGGAAAGTCCATCTGAGGGCAGTGGCTTCCGTGCAGGATTTTTTCTAATCGGCTTCCCGGGATCAATTGACTCATGAGTTCCTGGCGATCTGCTGGAGTGATCTGGTCGCGGGCTCCTGAGATGACCAGCGTGGGAACCTGAATGGTGTGTAGCCACGAGCTAGCATCGTACTCGTTGTAGGTCGCCAGAATCTGCAAAAAAATTCCGGGGTCCATGTCCTCAACCAGCGAAACGTAGCGATCGATGTCCTCGTCCGGAGTGAGGTGCGGATTGAATCCGCCCATCTTGATAATGGCTCGAACTACGGGATTGCCTCGTTGGAGCCGCCAGAGTGTGCCGAAGAGTTTCGGCGATTTTTCGTAGATCGTCTTGAGTAAATGAAAGCCGCCCGGAATGGTGTTGTTGCTGTTGAGGAGCGTCTCCAGCGGACGTTTGGGAGTGCCGTTAGAAAGTACAAGCGCACCGACACGACTGGGTTGCTGGCGATAGAATTCAAGCGCCACACTTGAGCCCATGCTGTGTCCGATCAAGATCGCCTTCGGTATTTTGAGCTCATCCAGCAATAGACCCAAGTCTTTGGCCATGTTCGCGATGGTGATGCTTTTGAGATCTTTAGGAGCGTCCGAATTGTGATGGCCCCGATAATCAAACCAGACGGAGCGATGGCTCTTTTTGAAATGATCGATCTGGTAAGTCCAGTGAAGACTCGAGCACACCAATCCGTAACAAAAAACCAAAGGCGTTCCGGTGAATTTTTCGGGTCCTTCGATCGAGTAGAAGATCCGTGTGTCGTCAAAACTCTGAAAGGTGTCGGACACGACCGGAGTTGTGTCTGCGGCCTTTCGAGACCTCTCCGGCTTGCGTGCGCCGACGGGCCGCGGTTTGTACGGAATCTGCATCCCGTTGATTATAGCGCGAAGTGCAGGCGCTTGTGGAGAGTTTCGTGGCCGTCCGTCGGGCTGGGCAGTTTAAATGTTTTTACTATCTCTTAACGTGAAGGAGACTGTCACAGACGGCAGAAAATGCCCCCTGCGTTTTTGGCTCCGCTTTCCGGTAGGCGTCATAGAGTGCACGCCAAAAATCAAAATCCTCGCGCGCGATTACGTGACTTTGGACGGGGGAATCCCCCGCGCCCGCTCCATCACCGGCAGGAAGCCCATCGGTCGTTCGGCCGAGTTTTCCGGAGAGTTTGAGTGCGTATTCTTTTTCGAGGAGGAGGAGGAGTTCGCTCTCGCTCACCATCAATGCCTTGCTGAGCGTGGCCACGTGATTGGGGGGGAGCGGGGTGACTCCTCTCTCGACATTGGAGATGAACTGGGTGGTCACAGCCGGGGTAAAAAGCTGTCCCAGTGCCCTCTGAGAAATCGCAAGGGCTTCACGTCTATTTTTTATAAAGGCGCCGACTAAGCCGGGCTGTTTGATTGAATCAACCATTCGACTAAACATTAACGCAAAGCGTTAATGCGGTCAACTAAAGTAATGTTTGAAAAAAGACTGTTTAATTTCACCAGTTTAAATCATGACGTCTTGAGTCGCTCAGCCTGAAGGTGTCCTTCTCGCTCAAAATAGGCCCGCAGGGGCCCCTGTTCAGGCGCCAGGAGTTCGGGATCGTGTTGAATGAGTTCGGAGGCATCGTCTCGGGCTCGGAGTAACCACTCCCGGTCGCGTACCAGATTGGCGAGCCTAAATGGCAGACCACCGGCCTGGCGTGTGCCTAAAAACTCTCCGGGCCCGCGAATCTCAAGATCAGCTTCTGCGATTTTGAAACCGTCCTGGGTTTGCTCGAGTACCTCTAATCGGTGGGCTGTGGATTCGCCTAAAAACCCTGATGTCAGCAAATAGCAATAAGACTGATGGCTCCCACGACCTACGCGTCCGCGGAGCTGGTGAAGTTGGGAGAGTCCAAAACGTTCGGAGTGTTCGATGGCGATCACGGTGGCGTTTGGGACATCCACTCCGACTTCAACAACCGTTGTTGAAACAAGAATATGAATAACGCCCTGTTTGAAGGACTCCATCACAGAGGCTTTTCCGTCAGGACGCATTTGTCCATGAAGAAGTCCGACTTTGAACTCGCTGAAAACTTGCGCCAGACGTTCGGCCTCGAGTGTTGCCGATTTCATTTCCGTAAATCCTTCGGCCTCACTCTCATTCACCAAGGGATAGATAAAATAGGCCTGGCGGCCCGCGCGAAGTTGCGCGCGAATCGTGTCCATCGCATGGGCTCGCCCGGCTCCTGAGATGACCTCAGTCTTGATGGGTTTTCGACCCGGAGGCATCTCTCGGATCAGGGTCGTAGCGAGATCTCCGTAAGCTGTTAGAGCCAGGGTTCGAGGGATCGGAGTGGCAGTCATGAGGAGAAGATGGGGAATGAGATTTTTTCCGTTCTCAACTCGGACCCCTTTTTTTCGGAGAGTACGGCGCTGCTCGACTCCGAAGCGGTGCTGCTCATCGATGATGATGAGACCCAGCTCTGAAAATTCCACGGGATCTTCGATGAGTGCGTGAGTGCCGATGAGCAGGGTCGGCTCCCCTGATTTTAGTCGGGCGTAAAGTGCATTGCGCTCGGATTGCGGGGTTTTTCCAGTGAGAAGCGCCACACGCAAGCGTCCGCCAAAAAGTTTTACGGCGTTTTTGAAGTGTTGTTCGGCCAGGATTTCGGTGGGAGCCATCAGCGCCACCTGACCGCCCTCGGCCAAAACGCAAGCCGAAGCCAAAAAAGCCACGACTGTCTTGCCCGAGCCAACGTCGCCCTGTGTGAGGCGATTCATGGGAGCCTGATGGGTCGACTGATGTAAAGAAACTTGGGATCTGTGCCCGAGCTCCGAGAGAATTTCGCTGACGGCGGACTTTTGATCCCCAGTCAGCTCAAACGGTAGGAGTTTTTCGAGCTCACGCGTGGCTTGGATTCCCCCAGAATTTCCGTAGGACGGGGCCACTTCGCGTTCCATTCGAAGGCGCCGTCGTAAAATCAGAAATTCAAATTTGAAAAATTCCTCATAAACCAGTCGCCAATGTGAGGGTGTATTAAAGGCTACAAGCTCAGGAATCGGAGAGTTTTCGGAGGGAAAGTGGAGTTCACGGATCGCAGCCCGCGCGCTAGGCAGTTTGTGTTTGTTAAGAAAGCGCGCCGGAAGGTCTTCGGTCCAACGTGCGGAAAATTTTTCGAGTGCCTCCCACAATACCTTTCGAAATGTGCGGCTTGGGATTCCGTCGAGTTCTGAATAAACCGGAATAATGCGCCCAACGTTGGGTTCGGTCGCATCGGCTTGAGCTTTGTTGATTTCAGGGTGAACCATCTGAGGTTGACCGAGGTACAGCGTGACAGGTCCCGTCACCATGTGTTGTGAGCCCGCCGTAAAGCGTGAGTCCAAACCATATGGCACATGAAACCACTTTAATGTGAGAACTCCGGTGTCATCGGTACAGCGAACCTCCAGGGTCGTGCGTCCTTGCCGTGTTCGCGCTTTTCGGGCGCTCAAAATCTTCACTGATACGGTACAACGCTGACCTTCTTGAAGTTCCTTAATGGTTAGGATTCGTGTGCGGTCTTCGTAGGCACGCGGAAAAAAGGTAAGTAGATCCTTAACCGTGGCGATGTCGCGACTGGCAAATACAGAACCGAGCCGAGGTCCTACGCCTTTGACGAACTGGACGGGAGTGAGGATTCCGTCACTCGTATCGGACTTTGAGGACTTCGTAATGGATTTGTCCACGAGGAGCATGCACGACGATTTCGTCGCCTTCGGATTTTCCAATCAGTGCGCGGGCGATCGGAGAGGTCACTCCGATCTTTCCGATCTTGATATCTGCTTCGTCGACTCCGACGATTTGGTAGGTGATCTTCTTTTCGGCTTCAGAATCCATGAGAAGCACGGTGGCGCCGAAAACGATTTTTTCGGTTTTGATGGTCGTTGGGTCAATGACTTGCGCACGGGCAAGTTTGCCGTTGATGTCCTGGATACGGCCTTCGATAAAGCCCTGGCGTTCTTTCGCGGCCGAATAATCGGCGTTTTCTGAGAGGTCTCCGTGACCGCGCGCGACTTCGATAGCTTTGATGATCGTGGGACGTTCGACGGACATGAGATGCTTGAGCTCATCGTCGAGCATTCGCTTTCCGAGCACGGTCATTGGAAATTTTTCGTCAGCCATAAGTTACCTGTGACTTAGGAGGTAGCACAAACCGGCTGTTTTTCAAGACCCTAGCCCTGCCTCCGAACCCTCTGGAGCTTAAATTTGCACTTCAAACCAGTGATCCAAACCAGAGACCCAAAATAGAACGGCAAGGACCGGTCAGGATTTTTTCTTAAATAGGGCGTCAGCAGCCGATCTCATTGCGTCTCGAGCCGCTGCCGCCTGACTTGGGGCTGTGCCACTGGGTTTGAAATAATCGCAGAAATTGGAGCGTTCTTTGTCGAGAACGGGATCTGCAGAGGATTCGCGACACTGATTATTGGCGGAGCGATCGTAAAAAATGCAACCGCGACAGGTCTTGGTGTCCCTTCCACATTTTTTGCATGTATCCGCGCGCCCGTAATCCAGTGGACCGAGTTCATGGCCGCAGTTCCAACATTTTCCAGACTCTTGAGAGGCTACCATCCTGAATTCCTATTCTGGCCTTAGAGCGGCAGGATCTCAAGCGGGCCTGAGCGCTCTTCTTGGATTCCCTCGAGCATTGCTCGGGCGGCAGACACAACCGTGCTGTAAGGGATTTTTCTCTCCAATGCCGCTCGGCGAATCGAAAAGCTATCTTTGATCGCCTGCTCATCAGAAACCGTGTTGATGATGAGCTGAAAGCGCCCCTCACGAATAGCTTCGACGCAATCAGGGGGGCCCTGGTTGACCTTGTTAATGATTTGCACCTCAAGTTTGTACCCATTCAAAAACTCTGCGGTTCCTGCAGTCGCCCAGAGCTTGAATCCGATCTCCTTGAGGCCCTGAGCGATCGGAAGGATCTCTGCCTTGTCCTCGTCCCTAATTGAAAGAAATACGTTTCCACTGCGTGGAAGCGGCATTCCCGCAGCTGACAGTGCCTTGGCGTAAGCGGCCGCGAAACTTCGGCCTCTGCCCATAACTTCGCCCGTGGACTTCATCTCGGGACCTAACAGAGTGTCGACGTCCGGAAATTTGTGGAACGGAAAAACCGGTGCTTTGACATTGAAAGTCTTGAGGTCGAGATCAAGATCACCATGAATTCCTAAATCATGAAGCGATTTTCCCATCATGACTTGGACCGCAAGTTTGGCCAGGGGTTTGCCGATGGCCTTACTGACAAAAGGAACCGTTCGTGAGGCTCGTGGGTTCACCTCCAAGAGATAGACTTTTCCACGTTGAACGGCGAACTGTGCGTTCATCAGTCCGACCACCTTGAGTTTTCGTGCGAGCTCTCGGGTAAAGGTTCGGATCTGGTCGCGGGTAGAAATCGGCAGCGAAATTACGGGAAGACTGCAGGCGCTGTCACCTGAGTGAATGCCCGCTTCTTCGATGTGCTCCATGAGTCCGCCGATGAAGGTTTCTTTTCCGTCGCTGATCGCGTCCACATCAACTTCAATGGCGCGATCGAGAAATCGGTCGATCAAAACGGGATGGGTGTCGCTGACGTCGATGGCTTCGTCGATCCATTGGCGCAACATGGTCTCGCTGTGGACGATGCGCATACCTCTTCCGCCCAAAACGTAAGAGGGCCGAACCAAAACGGGGTAACCGAGTTTGTTGGCGCGATCGATCGCCTCCTGGTGGGTTCGCGCAGTCGCGGCGGGGGGTTGCTCGAGTCCGAGTGGGCGCAGGGATCTTACGAGCTCCTCGCACTTTTCGCGGTCTTCAGCGGCGTCGATACTTTGGGTGGACGTTCCTAAGATAGGTAAACCGCCACGTTCGAGTTGTTTTGCGATCTTGAGCGGAGTTTGTCCGCCGAACTGAACGATGACTCCCAGTGGTTTTTCAATTCGCGCAATGTTGAGAACGTGTTCTGGCGTGAGGGGCTCGAAATAAAGGCGATCCGAAATATCGAAATCGGTACTTACGGTTTCGGGATTCGAATTCACCATGATGGTTTCGTAACCGGCGCTCTTGAGCGCCATCGCCGCATGAACGCAGCAATAGTCAAATTCGATTCCTTGGCCGATTCGGTTGGGGCCGCCGCCCAGAATCATGACTTTGGGGCGACTGCTGGGGCGCGACTCATCTGAACCCGCGTAGCTGCTGTAAAGATAGGGCGTCTGCGCTTCAAATTCGGCGGCACAAGTGTCCACTGACTGAAAACCCGCATGTAGATCCATTTTTTCGCGATCCAACCGAATCTGATCCTCGCTGAGTCCCGTGACTCCGGCGATGGCACGATCCGTCCAGCCACGGACTTTCAGTTCTAAAAGTTCGTCGCGAGAAATGGGCCAGGGCGATTTTTTTAGAATTTTCTCGCACTCCAAGTGCTGCGCGATCCGATCCAAAAACCAGCGGTCGATTCCGCTTCGTCGTGAGATTTCAGTCGTTGAAGCGCCATTTCTGATGGCATCGGCAATCGCCCAGATTCTCCGGGGGTAAGGACTCTCGATCAAATCCCAGCGCGTGGAGTCCGCGCTTTTTGAAGTCTGTGTCGCCGGCGGTAGCGGGATGTTTTTGTGGTGACTCAGTGGCGCAAGCCAAGGCGTTTCAATCTCAAGACCGGCCAGTGCTTTTCCTAGAGATTCCTCGAAGGTTCGGCCGATGGCCATGACCTCGCCCACGGATTTCATCTGCGTCCCAAGAATGGGCGGGGTGGGTCTAAATTTTTCGAAATCAAAACGAGGGATCTTGGTCACCACGTAATCGATGCTGGGTTCAAAACTGCACGGAGTGGTTCCGGTGATGTCGTTGGTGAGCTCATCCAGCGTGTAACCGACGGCGAGCTTTGCGGCCACGCGCGCGATCGGAAAGCCGGTTGCCTTTGAGGCAAGTGCGCTCGAACGTGAGACCCGCGGATTCATTTCGATGACGATGATGCGCCCGGTGCCGGGATGGATTGCAAACTGAATGTTTGAGCCACCGGTTTCCACGCCAATGGCTCGGATGATGCGAATCGCTTGGTTTCTAAGATTTTGATATTCGCGATCCGTAAGCGTTTGCGCCGGAGCAACCGTGATGCTGTCACCGGTATGAATTCCCATCGGATCGAAATTTTCAATTGAGCAGACGATGATCACGTTGTCGTTTCGGTCTCGAACAACCTCGAGCTCAAACTCTTTCCAGCCGATCAAACTTTCTTCGACGAGACATTCTCGAGTAGGTGAAAGAAATAGCGCTCGTTCCAGTTGGGCGAGAAACTCCGCTTCGGTGTGAGCGGTTCCGCCCCCTTCGCCGCCCAGCGTGAATGAGGGGCGCAAGATGAGTGGTAGTCCGATTTCCTTGAGA
>CAMBEX010000042.1 GCA_945865865.1 Bdellovibrio sp. ZAP7 | reverse complement strand
CGTTAAGTCCATAGACTCGGTGCGCAAACCGGGTTAGGCTGCGGCACGGTCACCTCATGAGCGGAAAAGAGCTTCGGCCATTTCTCAATCAGCTTCGAGACGGTTATCACCGAAAGGAGTTTCTCAACTCCGATCCTCTCGAATTCGTTCATCGCTACCCGGACCCATGGGATCAAGAAGCCGTGGCCCTGATTGCGGCACTCCTCGCCTATGGAAACGTCAAACAGATCCGCCGATCCGTGGCTGATGCCCTGAAGCGAATGGAGGCAGAAGCGGGCAGTCCCTCGGCTTATGTCCGGGCCCTCCATCAAAAGCAGGAGGGGACGCCAGATCGAGCGTTTCAGGGGTTTGTCCATCGCTTCAATCGGGGCGAGGATCTCGTTTTATTGCTTGGGCTATTGGCAAAAAGTTGGAATCAACACGGCTCATTGGGCGCCCATTTTACATCCTATCTGAGTCCGCAAGACCGAACCTTTGAGTTCGCCCTCGATCAACTCATCGCGGAGTGGCGCCTTTGGGCGGGAGGGCGTGCCGGCACCTCGTTTTCGTATCTCTTGACCGCGCCGAAGGATGGAAGCTGTTGCAAGCGATGGTGCATGTTTTTGCGCTGGATGGGACGAAAAGACGAGCTGGATCCCGGCCTCTGGACCCGTGAAGGAGCGCTGTCAAAAACTTTTGCCAGCGGGAGATTTTTAAGGCCTGATCAGCTCGTGATTCCCATCGATACACACACCGGAAGGCTCAGTCAGTTCATGGGCCTCACTCATCGCAAGAGCCTCAACTGGAAGGCAGCGAACGAAATTACCGATGCACTGAGGAGCTGTGACTCGGCGGACCCGGTTTCATATGACTTTGCCCTGGCGCGAATGGGGATTTTAGATCTCTGTCGCGGAAAGTTTGTGTCTGAGATTTGCACAAAATGCGGGCTTTTTCCGGTGTGCCAGTTCGCACAGCGACGTAGTCGGCGTCAGAAAAAGAGTTCGGTCTCATGAACAAGCCCTCAGGAAATCCCAAGATTTTGCTCTGGGGTTTTTGTCTTTATGCCGTGTTGAGCTTGGGCTCGATGGCGACCATGAGCATTGCCGCCACCGTGTTGTTGGTCTGTTTGCTTGCGGGTCATGGCGGTTTTCTGGGACTGGGGCGATCGCTTCGCGAAGAGTTGAGGCAGCCCAAGAGCCGGTTTGTTTTTTTTGCGGGGCTGGCACTTTTCAATGCGTGCGCACTGAGTCTGTTGGTGGCGCGGTTTTTTCCGCTGAGCTTCAATCAAAAAACCCCAGAGATTCATTTCGGAGCGGATCTGGCCAAGGCTTGGTATTTATTTTGGCCGCTGTTTTTGACAGCTGGGCTTCGGACAGTAGGGGACTCAGGACGCGCAAAAATCATCAAAGTTTGGCTGGTGACCTTTGCGATCATTTCGGTCGTGGGTGTGGTTCAGTTTTTTACTGGCTGGCCACGTGAGCAAGCGATCCCAGGGCTGGCCGGTCGTTTTCATGCGACCTTGTTTCTGGGACATCACCTATCGGTTGCGAGCATTTTGATTTTTCCATTTTTCGCGGCGCTCGATGGATTATTTCATCCAACCGAGATGATAAAAATCGGACTCTCCAGAAAATTTATCGCGGCCGCCATTTTTCTGGGTGCTTTGACGCTGTTTTTCAGTTTTTCACGGACGCTTTGGGTTGCGCTTCCCGTGGGCGTCGGACTTTTTCTGTTTTGGAATCTCTCGAGACGCGTGGCAATTCCGCTTCTCATTGTTTCCGTACTCGCGGGTTGGGCGCTGACATTTCATCCGGCTGTTCATGATCGGCTGGAGACCGCCATGGGGATCGGCACTCGTCAGGAGCTTTGGTCGGCCAATTGGGAGTTTTTTAAACTGCGCCCCCTGACGGGCGCTGGATGGCATAAAAATCTTGAGCTTGCGGGCCACTACCTTCAGGAAAAATATCCAGGACGTGAAAATTTCGTGGGGCACGCACATAACGGATTTCTCGAGATGCTCGGGAGCACGGGAGCGCTCGGGACAATCGCCTGGCTGGTCTGGGTCGGATGGGTTTTTGTCGAACTGTTCGGGCGCGCGCGGCGCGGGGAGTTTCTCGCTCGGGGATTTTTTTGCGCCTGGCTCGTGTTTCACATTAATGGACTCACGCAGGTCAACTTTTGGGAATCCAAAGTGCTCCATCAAGTCATGTGGGTCGCGAGCCTGATTTTGGTGAGTGCTCCACGCTCGGTTTCCCACTCTCGCCTTGTGTGCGACGTGAAGGCCACAAAATGACCCCGTTGAAAGCGGTCCCCCAGGTTTTTCCGAGAGTATTTATCGACGCTCGCATGGTGGGCCCGATTGCTCATGGAATAGGTCGTTATGTCAGCCTTTTAGTCGAAGGTTTGCGGCAGGTCCAAAAGCAGGGGGCTCTTGCCTATGAGCCCGTTTTGATTACGAGCGGCGAGTTTAAGTTTGAAGGATTTGAATGTGTTCCGTCCAGCGCTCCATTTTTACATCCGAGCGAACTGATAGCGCTGCCGAGGCTCCTCAAAAGGCAGGGAGCGTCGCTCTACCATAGCCCAAGTTTTTCGAGTCTCGTGTGGTGTCCCTGTCCATGGGTGGTGACCGTCCATGACCTCTGTCATTTGACCTACGGCAGCGTGGCTCAAAAGCTTTATTACTCAGTACTCTTGAAATCTTTTGCACGAAGGGCGCGCTCGCTGTCGACGGTCTCTGAGTTTTCAAAGCGCGAACTCGCCCATTGGACGGGCGTGCCGGCCGAAAGGATCGAAGTGGTCTATAACGCGATCGATCCGTCCTTTCTTTCGTTCGAGAGTCGCGGCCTAGGGACGAAGTACGCGTTCAGTGCACGGAACTATTTTTTCTGTCTCTCCAATCCTAAGCGCCACAAGAATGTTCCGTTTTTAATCGAAAGTTACCGCGAGTACCGAAGGCGCGCGGGTGATTCTGCTTGGCCGCTCGTATTGAGTACGAAGGGTCTTGCGCCGGGCCTTCAAGGTGAGGGGGTTTTTGAACTCTCTTCGCTGCCCAATCACGAAGCCAAAGAGCTTTTGGCAGCTGCTGGAGCGCTGGTTTTTCCGTCTCTCTATGAAGGCTTTGGTTTGCCACCTCTGGAGGCCGCGGTCCTTGGAACACCTTTGGTACTTTCGCAAATTGAACCCCACCACGAGGCCGTAGTGGATTTGGGTCCTGCTGAGGCCCTTTGGATGGATCCTCGCTCACTTGAGTCGTGCGTAGACCGGCTTTTACGTGCGTGGAGAGGGGAGCTCAAGCCACCCTCAATAGAAAGCCGGGAGAATTTGGCGCAGCGCTATAGCGTTGAGAAGCTAGGCAACCATATGGATCGGATTTATCGACAAGCGTTAGGGTTGCAGTAACGGAATTTCAGGGCGATATAGGTTCACAATGAAACATGTTTTGATCACAGGCGGTTCTGGGTTTATCGGCTCGCATCTTTGCGAACTTTTTTTAGAAAGAGGCTACGTCGTTACCGCAGTTGATAATCTGGTCACCGGCAGCGAAAAAAATATCGCGGCCGCTCTCAAAGAGTACGGGCCAGAACGATTTCAGTTTCTCAAAGCAGACATCTGCGAACCCATCGCAGAGGCAGCGTTGCCACTGATCGCGCAGCATGGGCTTCACGGGGTGTTGCACTTTGCCTGTCCGGCAAGTCCGGTCGATTTCGACCGCATTCCGTTTGAGATTCTAGCAGTGGACTCGCTGGGCACGATGCGAACGGTGGATCTCGCGATTAAGTATTCCGCGCGCTACCTGCTCGCATCGACTTCAGAGGTTTATGGTGATCCGCTCGTTCACCCTCAAACCGAGAGTTACTTTGGAAACGTCAATCCCATCGGTCCTCGAGCCTGCTATGACGAAGCCAAACGCTTTGCCGAGGCGTATGTCAGTACCGCGGCTCGTGGCGTGGGAAAACTCGGCGGAAAATCCTACCCACCTTTGAATTCTGGAATCGTAAGAATTTTTAATACCTATGGCCCGCGAATGCGTCCCGATGACGGGAGAATCGTGCCAGAGCTTTGCATGCAAGCCCTTGAGGGGCGCGCGCTCACAGTTCATGGAAACGGACTACAAACCCGGAGTTTTTGCTATGTGACCGATCTTTGCGACGGAATTTTCAGACTCTTTGAAAGCGACCTTCGCGATCCTGTGAATATCGGAAATCCAGTGGAGCGCACGGTGCTTGAGTTTACCGAAACGCTCAACAAGCTTGCGGGGGGCCGTTCGCCGATCAAGCATCTTCCGGCAAGAGAGGATGATCCACGAAGGCGTTGTCCTGAAATCACACGCGCTCGCTCACTCCTAGGCTGGGATCCCGGTGTGGACCTGCAAGAAGGATTGGCGCGCACGATCGAATATTTCAGGGAGTACGCCGCGAAGTGATCTCCGGAGCGAATGCAAATTCAAACTCGTGCAAGGTCGCGCTCGTCCACGATTGGCTCACCGGAATGCGTGGTGGTGAGTACGTTCTCGAGGCTATTGCCGAAATTTTTCCGTACGCCGATCTGTTTACGTTGATTTACGTGCCAGGAAAAATCTCTCCGGTTCTCACAACGCTTCCGCGCCACACGAGCTGGCTTCAAAAAATTCCCGGAGCCGAAAAGCGATATCGCCAGTTTTTGCCGCTGATGCCCAGGATGATCGAGAGTTTCGATCTTGCCGGCGTAGATCTTGTGATTTCTTCTTCGCACTGCGTGGCCAAAGGGATTCGAAAGGCTCCGGGTGCAGTGCACGTGAGTTACGTTCATGCTCCCATGCGTTACATCTGGGACCGATTTGATGATTACTTTGGTCCAGGGCGCGCGTCAGCTCCCGTACGAATGGCCGCAAAGCTTGTTCGAAAACGCCTTCAAAAGTGGGATCAAAAGGTAAGTACTCCCGAGCGTGTCGATTTCTTAATCGCTAACAGCGGATTTATCGGTAAGCAGATCAAGAGTGCATACGGACGCGAGTCCAAAGTGATCTATCCGTTTGTCGATACTGAACGCTTTCGGGGCCCGCGCACGGCTGGACGAAATTACCTCATGGTCGGAGCCTTTGCTCCCTACAAACGCGTGGATCTTGCGGTCGAGGCATTCAATCGCTTGAGATTACCGCTGTTCATTGTTGGATCCGGCCAGGACGAGCCACGTCTTCGCAAGCTTGCCGGCCCCACAGTTCAGTTTTTGGGCTCACTCTCAAACTCAGCCATTGCCGATTTGTATTCGAAATGTCGGGCATTTGTTTTTCCCGGGCTTGAGGATTTTGGAATCAGTCCGCTGGAGGCCATGGCAGCCGGTGCTCCGGTGATCGCTTACGGAGCCGGCGGCGCGGCTGAGACGGTGACTGAAAAAACCGGAGTATTTTTCAAGGAACAGACGGTCGACGCTCTGATGGAGGCCGTACTCAAAGTCGAAGGCGGAGCGGTGGAGTTTCGCGAAGAAGATTGTCGGGCGAGGGCTGCGGAATTTTCAAAAAAGCGATTTCAAGGCGAGCTGATCGAGGCGATTCGACAGGCGTGGGCTGATGCTGGAAAAGATCCGGTACTTCTCGAAGATCGCCTCAAAAAGAGCTGGGCGCTTAAACCGCAATCATCTGCATGAGCGCGTTTTGTCGGACCGTGAGTTCGGAGCTCGCCAGGCGCATCAGGCGATGAAGACTGAAGTCTTCGACCGTAAAGCTTGCCATCACGCAGCCGTTGAGTACTGCGCGCCTGAGTAAAACTTCCCACTTTTGAGGATCTTGCTGGGCCATGTCGCGATGGGCGCCGTTTGCGGCAAGATAACCCATGAACGCACCGGCAAAGCTATCGCCGGCACCCGTGGGATCCACGACTTGTTCGACGAGAAATGCTGGCGCCAAAAACGCGCCCCGCGAAGTGAAAAGAGCGGCGCCGTATTCACCACGCTTGATGATGACGACGGAAGGTCCCATCTTACGAATGGCTTCGGCCGCGCGAATCAGGCTTTTCTCGCCTGAAAGCTGCCGGGCTTCGCCTTCATTCACCGAAAGAATGTCCACTCGAGCCAGAGTTTTTTTGAGTTCGCCGAGTTTTCCCTGAATCCAAAAGTTCATACTGTCCAGGGCTACGAGTCTAGGTGTTTCAACCTGATCCAGGACTTGTTGCTGCAGAACGGGATCGATGTTGGCGAGAAAAACGTACGGTGAATTTTTATGAGAGTCGTGAAGCTTGGGGTTGAAATGCTCAAAAACGTTGAGGTCGGTGGCGTGGGTTTTGGCTTCGTTCAGATTGCCGTCGTAGCTCCCAACCCAGTGAAACGTTTTTCCTTCTGCCACTTGCACGCCTGAAACATCGATCCGCTTTTCAGAAAGCCACTTGAGGTGGGCTTGAGGAAAGTCGGTTCCAACCACGCCTACGACTCGGATCGGCGCGAAAAACGAAGCCGCGACTGAAAAATAATTCACGGATCCACCCAGGACTTGTTCCGCTTTTCCGGCGGGAGTCTGAACGGTGTCAAAAGCCATGGAGCCAACTGCGAGGATCGTGTTTTGTGACATGGGGCGCAGTAAAGCCTTTGAGGTTGAGGCTGTCAATGCCGGCTTTCGGGATTCATGGGTCGATCGCTCTCTTATCGCGCCACACGGATTGGGCTCTAACGGGTGACTTTCCCTGATCGCTGGGAGACCGGTCGGGTTTGAGTTCCGAGAGTCGGTTTAGCAAGGATTCGAGTCCGTTCCATCCTGCGCCCAGTGGGATCCATATCGCGGGAGGCTTTTCTTTTTTGTTCAAGGCGAAGGCGCGTAGCGGGCGTGTTCCATAGGGATCGGTGAAAACCACTGCCCAAAGATTATTTTCACTGATCCAGCAGCTCGGTTCGGGATCCATCGAGGTGGGTAGCAGCCTCACAGCTTTTTGAACTGCCGTCGGATCCGTGATTTCCGTCAGCCCGTGAGCAGAAAGTGCAGACAACCAAAGACGTTCCGACGGCGGATGATCATGAATCCAACTTTTGAGAGCAGAGTCTCCCGAAACCCGTTGCGCGTGAAGAGCGAGCACCATCGAAAGCACCACGGACAAGATTCCTAGTGCGCGCTTTCGGTAAAGAGGGTTCTTCGATAGTTCACGTACTCGGCTCGAAAAATGAGAGAGGAACCTAAGAGAACCGCGACTAGAATGCTGCACCATAAGAGCGCCTCAGTGAGAACCTGCCCGCATTGGGCTGAGGATTTGTTGGGGGATCGTCCAGATTGCGGTCCATTGAGCGGACCTAGAAAACAGAGCATGGGTGTTTACTCCTGAGTTTGTAGAGTTGGGATCTGCGACTGCGGCCGCGGCTTTTCTTGACCCGTTTTCAGCTTGAAGATGCAGGCGTCGATCCAGACTGGAAGGCCAGCTCAGCGCCTGTTCGCCCACCGGATCTGGAGGCGGCCTAAACCACGGGAGATCAGGGAGTGGTTTTTTTCGGTCGCGAGAGCTCCCACAAGACTGTGTGAGTGACCAGGTCAAACGCTGGGCATCCCAGTTTTTGAGTGTCAGGTCTTGCACGACGACTTGTGCTCGGAGCAGCGCTTGAAGCGGGGGCACGGTCTCAGGTGCCGCCACGAGTGCTGCGGTAATGGATACTCGTAAAGCGTGGACCCTTTTATTGGCGCGCTCAATGGACTGCATGAGTGAGCTGAGTTGTTGGGCTTTTTTGCCCACACATCGGTCGAGTCGGAGTTGGGTTTCGGTCAGCCTGCGCCACTGGTGGATGAGTCCCAGGGTTCCTAAGGAAGTGACCGCAAAGAGCGCGCTGATTCCAGCCAGAGGAAGCGTCAACGAGCCTGCTCGTCCACGGATCAATCCAAAGTTTCGGTTGAGAACGGGTCGGCAGGGGATGTTTTTTAGCGCCATTGAGAATTCTCCAGCTTCTTAAAGACGACCTTTTCGTGCGCATCTTTGCACTGCGCTTCACCGATGACGTCGGTCGGACCATCCAAGATTGAAATCCGGTAGGAGGCGGGTCTTTGGAGCGAAACACTTCCAACCAGGCGGGCATGGGTATGTTCGAAGACAAGAAAGGCACATTTTGCGCGATTCCATTGTGCTCGAAATACCCAGCCCGCACCGGTCAGCATAAGGACCACCAGGCTTCCACTGATGAGGAGCTCAAGCGTGGTTTGCCCTGATTTTCCGTTAAAAGGGGTCATTCTTCTACGCTGACCGAGTTGATGTGTTTTCGCGCCACCTGCAATTTATCTTTGATGGTTCCACCGAGGGACTGGACGGCTACGATCGAGATCACAGCGATCAGGACGAGCAAAATCAGGTACTCCGTTAGGCCTTGGCCCCGGTTACCGAGATTTCGGACGCTGGGTTTTAGATTCAGAAAGCGTGATGTTTTAGCCATGATTGCCCCATTTTTAGAAATTTGAGAGTGCATGAGGGGAGGCGCTTTGCTCAAAGCGGGCCAGAGATACCGTTCGATAGAATCACAATGGCCTGGGATCTTGGACCGGGCGCCCGGATCCTGTACTTGACGGCCCAACTCGCCTCATTGTCAGGGTCATTTGTTGACAGGGTCGGGGCTCATCGCTATCAAATAGATATGGATAAAAAGCCGCGGTTTTTTCTCTACGACCGTAAAGAGGTTGCCGTACTGATCGTCTTGGCGATCATGGTGGCGGTATTCGCGTTCACCTACGGTATTCATATGGGCAAGAGTGTGGGACCTAAGGGAACTGTCGCAGCCCAACACGGGCACGAAGCTACTGCTGTCAACACGCTTGCAGACCAAGTCCCCAATCGGCAAGAACTCACAGAACAGGGAGTTCATGCAGGGGCGGTGGCCGAAGAGGCTTTGAGTCAGAGTTTGCGTGAAGAAGTCGGGCGCAGTGGGATTCGATTGGACACTCCTCGGCAGGTCGACCTTCCATCGACCACCCGAACCGAAAAAACGCAGAACGAGTCTTCGCACGACCCTTCATCCGAAAACCTTTTGAAACAAAAAGCGCCTTCGGGACAGTACACGCTTCAGGTGGGATCGCATCCTTCGTTCGAGGAAGCCCAGGCTCAGTTTGCTCGCCTCAAAGAGGCGGAGCTCCGCCCCTTTGTTCGCGAAGCTGAACTTGAAGGCAAAGGCAAATGGTACCGCGTGTACGTGGGCGGATTTGCTTCGCGTGAGTTGGCGGAAAAAGCGGGCGTAAACTACCGTGAAAGCGGAAAAATTGATTCGTTCGTATTAGCTAACAATACGTTTTCGGGCGCTCAAGCTCGAGGCAAGTCGCACTGATCGTCTTGCGGGAAAGTGATCCATTGGCCAAGCAAGCTATTCAAAGAGTCGAAAAGCCCTGGGGCTATGAGCTGATCTGGGCAAAGACCCAGGACTACGTCGGAAAAATTTTGCACATCAACAAGGGCCACAAGCTTTCGCTTCAGTACCATCGCCAAAAAGAAGAGACCATCCTAGTGTCCTCAGGAAAGATGAACTTCGTTTTCGAGGACGAAAATGGCGTGATGCAGGAGATTCTGCTTTCGGCTGGAGAGGCGCATCACATTCCGACAGGCCGTAAACACCGAATGATCGCCATCGAAGACTGTGATGTCTTTGAAGTCTCGACGCCGCAGCTCGATGATGTTGTCCGACTCGAAGACGGCTACGGGCGCACTTCGTGACCGACCCAAATCTGCATCTCGTAGTCATGGCCGGAGGCAGCGGCACGCGCTTTTGGCCAAAAAGCACATCAAAGCGGCCTAAACAATTTCTTTCTTTCGGGACTGCGCCCGATGCCCCGTCCTTGCTTCAGCAGACCCTTTCTCGATTTGATGGAATGGTTCCGGAGTCCAATCGAGTGGTCGTGACTACGCGGCTGCTCGAGTCCGCGGTTGAATCCCAGGTGACTCGCGCGGTCTCGATCCTTGCGGAGCCGCAAGGTCGTAACACCGCTCCCTGTGTTTACTGGGCTGCGCGTGCGGTTTTTGAGAAAGACCCAAAAGGCGTAATGCTCGTCATGCCATCGGATCACACGATTCCGAGGCTTGCCGATTTTCAGAACACGGTTACACGGGCCGTTGCTTGGGCAAAATCTCACGACGATCTAGTGACTCTCGGGGTTTCGCCTACGCGCCCGGAAACGGGCTATGGTTACCTAAAAACCGCCAATGGGCTTACGGGTGTTGAAGGCAGCGGAGGTTTTGGCGTGGAGGCTTTTGTCGAAAAGCCTGATCTCGCTCGCGCCACGGAGTACATCCAGACCGGAAACTACTTATGGAATGGCGGAATGTTTGTCTGGCGCGCCGATGTCATCCTAAAAGCGTTTGATGATTTTATGCCGGAGATGCGTCGGGAGTGGGAGGCTGCGGGCAGAAAAGTCGAAGTCGCTTATCCGCGAATGACTGCGACCTCGATTGACTACGGGGTCATGGAGCGCGCACGCAACGTCGTGACTTTCACGCTGGATTGCGGATGGGACGATCTGGGGAGTTGGACATCGCTTGAGGCTCTTGCAGAAAAACTTTCGGCCCGTCACGAGGCGGGCGTGGTGACCGGTGGCCAGGCCATTAGCGTGGAATCGTACGGATGTATCGTGGACGCGCCTGGAAAATTGGTCGCGCTCCTGGGCGTCGAAGATCTCATCGTGGTTCAGCAGGGTGATGCTATCTTGATAGCCAAAAAGGACCGCGCTCAGGACATCAAACTCATTGTTGAAAAGGTCAAGGCAACTCGCCCCGAACTTGCCTAGCGCGCGCCTTTTCGTTTTTCGTCGTTGGTGGCTTCGATCATTTTAACCACGCGTTGCAGACGGGCGGCGTGGGAAAATGTATCGACTTTGACCGAGGTGATGACTTCGTCCGCGGATTTTACCGAAAGACTTGCGATGTATCCCAGCTTAACGAGCTCGGAAGCGTCTTCCATTCGAAACGGATCCTTACCCAGGGTTTCGGCTTCGATCTTTCGAATTTCGGCGAGGTTTACGGTGGCCATTCCGGCGGCGTCCGTTGAAGTTCCCGGCAAGTGCTTAGCAATCAGGCTCATCAAAAGAAATCCGCGGTTTGAAATATCGTGGCGCTTTGAGGTCTCAAGGAGGTTTTCTTCATTTAAGTAGGAGATCGTCTTTTCGAGAAAATCCACATCCTCGATGACCAGGGTGGCGGCGCCGTCGTCGAAGCTGCAAATTCCAACCTGCGAAAAAATGTCCACGAGGGTGGTGATCTTTGCGACGGGAACTCCCATGATTTGGTTGGCGTAGCGTTGGAGCAGTCCCACTCGGGTTTCGATTCGGTTGGTCTCACCCAGGCGCGTGCCGTGGCGAGCGGTCACAAGCAACAATGCCGATGACACCTTGAGAATTTCGTAAGGAGTAAAAAACGCATAAGAGGCCGTGCGCTTTCCGTCTTTTTCGGAATAGTCATACGCGGTGCTCGCCTGTTCGAGTTGCCGAATCCGAGTGCCGGCAGTTCGAAGCCTTCCGACGACAGTTTTGAGCAAGATCTTGAACCAGTCCGGAATTTTTGCGAGTACCGCCTCGAACACGGGACCTGAGACTTCTTGAAGTTCGCACGAACTGATCGCCTCGCACGAGGCGGAGCGGGGGAGTCCGTCCAAAAACGCAAGCTCACCTAAAATCTGTCCCGCGCGGACCGTATCGATCTCAATAAAGGCGTCGCCCTTTTTTTTGAATACTCGAATGGATCCGCTTTTGACTAAGAACATGGCGCGCGAATTTTCGCCCTCTGAAAATAAGATCTCTCCTCGGTTGAGTTTGATGGTCTGCGGCTTCCCGCTTGCGGGGGGCGCTGACTGAGAGGCTGCATTTGGGTCGGATAGGGACATGATAAGGTTTTTTTTGGTCTATTTTTCGTGCATTTCCCAGGTTCCATCCCACTCGGGGGCTGGGGGGTTGAGTTTCATTTCTTCGCAACGCTTGACGTACATCAAGCTTGGGCCGTCGGGGCCGCGTTCAGAGGTGAGTAATTGGTTGGCCTGATTGAAGGCACCGATCGCCGCATCCCAAGCGCGCTCGCGATACATTCGGCGACCCTCGTCGAACTTTTGGAGACCCTCGCTCGACATCTCACGGTCAAAAATCTGGATCAGTTCGACTGCGATTTTCTTGCCTTTGACCTTGGCGAAGTCCAGCGTGCGATGAGCGGGCTTTGTGTCTCCGGTGGCCTCGATCGCATCCATCGTAAATCGCGTAGTCAGGAGGGTGACCGCGTAATACTTGGTGAGGCTCTCCAGTCGTGAAGCGAGGTTCACGTGATCGCCGATCACCGTGTATTCGAAAATTTTCTCGGAGCCCATGTTTCCGACGTTCACGGTGCCGGTGTTGATGCCAATGCCGATGTTGACGTCGACATCGTACTCCGCCTTGAAGCGCGGGCGATGCTGATCGAGCGCTTGGAGCATCAGCACTGCGGCTTTGCAGGCGTTTGCGGCGTGTGGTTTTTGTTCGATGGGCGCGCCCCAAAATGCCATGACGGCATCGCCAATGTATTTGTCGAGAGTACCTTGGTTGCTAAAAACCAGGTCCGTCATCACGCCCAGGTATTCGTTCAGAAATTTGGTGAGTTTTTTGGGGTCCATTTTCTCGGAGAAGGTCGTGAATCCACGAATGTCTGAAAAAAGAATGGTGAGGTCACGGCGTTCGCCACCCACATGGAGTTTGGAAGGATCCTTAATGATGGAGTCGACGATCGCGGGAGCAACGTATTTGGCGAAGGCGCCGCGGATAAATTTTTTGTGCCTCTCCTCGAGCACGTATTTCACTGCGAGCGTGAAAAACAGCATTGCGATCAGCTCGACGTAGAGAAAGCTGAAGTTCCAGTTGATGTCTTGGTGGAAAAGCAATCCAAAGTCGAAAAAGCCAAGGCCCCCAATTGAGGTCACAGCAAGAAGCAGTGCTGGAACAGCTTCAAATTTCTGTACCGCAATGGCAAAGGCAATCCCGCCGACAATCATCAGCAAATAGATAATGGGCGCGGCTCGGAAAGGTCCCTCGCTCAAAAAATCGTTGGAAAGAATATTGTCCAGGATGGTTGCGTGGCCTTCGACGCCTGGGGCATGGGAGGCAAATGGAAAGTTTCGTAGGTCATTGGCACCAGAAGCAGTCACGCCGATGAATACAAAGGCATCCTTCATTTGTTCTGCGATCTCATGGTAAAAATTAGTGTTTTCATTTTCAGTATCAGTGGATTCGGATGCGGGTTGTCTTGTCTCTGTATTAAGGGCTTCGTCGGAGCGCTCCTTAGCGGCACTCAATACGTCCAGTGCGGAGAGAATCGGGTAAGGGTTCTTGCCGCGAAAATTCATCTCAACCGCGCCTACTGGACTAATGGGGAGGGATTGGCCTGATTTGGAAAGCTTGAGACTTTGGACTTTATGCGCCGGATTGATGATGAGCTCGGCTTCATCACGCAGTCCCGACTGTGCTACTGCAAGGGCCAATGTCGGGTAATAACTATTATCAACTCGAACAACGGCGAGAGTCCTCCGGATGATGCCATCAGGGTCTGACTCGACACCGAAAGATCCCGAGTATTTAGCGAACACTGAAAAATCAGAAAGATTCGGGGTAATTCCTAGGGAATTAACGCTGAAAAGAGATAAGCGGGACGGGTCAAACCCGCTTGGAAGCTGGATGTTTTGAAGCCGATGTTTTTCGAAGGCCAACCAGTTTGCCCGAGACTGCGAAAGAATTTCCTTATAATCCGTGTCCGCCTCGGATTCGATTTCCTGCTCGGTAGGTGAAACTGCCTGGCATTCGCCAGGCTTATGGTAGGCGGGTTGGCAAATTCCGTTATAAGTCCAGCCCAGAACAATTCGATCACTGTTCTCTCGGACAAAGGAACTGAGGAGCCGGTCTGTTTCAAGATCCTGAATTGCTTCAGGGGCTACGTGTCGACTCAGAAGGGTACGTAAATTCCTTGAAACGCGAATATCAGGCTCCGCAAAGACAATGTCGAGGCCAACGACTTTCGCACCGAGGCTGAGCGCGGAGCGAATCACATCCACGGTTTGATCACGGTGCCAGGGCCATCTGCCGAGTGCCGAAACGGAGTCGTTGTCTATTCCAACGATGACGATTTTATTTTTTGATTTCTGCTCACCGCGAACATGAAGTTTCCAGTCAGTCATCATTCCCGAGAGTCTGCGGAAATGAGGAAAGAGGTCTTCTCGAAATGAAGAGCTGTTTAACTCTCCACGCACCCCCGCATCCGTCACCCAAAATGCGAACGTGCAGACCGCGATAATAGGAGTCTGGAGAAACCAGATTTTCTTCTTCACAATGGGCTTATCGGCGAATCCTCTGCTAGACTTTTGCCTAAATGGACGAAAATCTTCGCATTCTCGTGGTCGATGACATGCCCGCGGTCCGGATGATCGTTCGCGGAATGCTTGAAGAAATCGGATTTCGTCAGATTTTCGAGGCAGAATCCGCAGAAAGCGCCTGGTCG